>NZ_JAXVAE010000130.1:0-22537 GCF_037460745.1 Hallella sp.
AATGAAATCAAGTGAAACCAAGTGAAAATACGAAAATCGTAAGTAGCTGATAATAAGCATTCTTTTCATTCAGAAGGAAAGCGGCTCACAAATAGCACGTTAACTCTTAACCGATTGAGTATCAATGACATTCATTATTTGCATCGAAAAAGTTCACCATCAGAGTTACGCCGAATTCCGCCAATCGGTGTGGGAATGCCATCAGAACCGTCTTTCCCATTATGCAGTTCTTCCCCTATCAGAAGGTGAACGGGAATATTTGCAGCTGGCCAGCGAGAAGGCATATCTTGACAGATGCAACCAGTATGCTTCCATCAATACCCTCCCACCAAATCCCCTTGACTCGGCACAGCTGGCCGCTCCCGAAAAACAAATGGACTTCCAAGATCCCCATGCTGCACAATTGTTATTTCCCCATACGCTCCACACGGCCTATGTCACTTCCAACACCTCATACAAAACCTACTTGGCAGCCAACGGATTGCAATCATCGGTGATGGGGCGATGGCTCGAACAACTCGACTCCGCCACCGCTCTGGTGGCACGAGTGAAAGCCGCCCAGCCTGTCAGTGCTGAGGAAATCAAACAACAACCGACTGAATACCAAACGGCAATCCGCGAATTACAAGCCCAATTGGCCCCACAACTTGATTCCGACTCGCTGTGGACACCACAGGGTGAACCCGAAACATATCTCTCCCAAATCGTGGCCCGTCATCCCGGCAAAGTGGTATTCATCGATTTCTGGGCCACATGGTGCGGCCCTTGCAACCTTGGAATCAAGGAAATGGAAAAGGTGAAGAACGAGTTGGAAAATCAGGGCGTGATCTTTGTCTACATCACCAACAACTCCTCCTCCACCGATGGCTTCATGGAAATGAAACGCAAACACAGAGGCGAGCACTACATCCTCACCGAGGACAACTGGAAGAAGATGAAGATTCCCGGCTACAACAATGCCATTCCCCATTACCTTATCTATGGCCCAGATGGTCAACTCAAGGAATCGGTTGTAGGATGGCCTGGCGTTGAACCTATGAAAGAAAAAATTCTGAACGCGAATGAGTAGGCTCTAAAACCCAAAAGGCTGGATTCCTGACATGGAATCCAGCCTTTTTGTTCGTCTACGGTCATAAGTAGGGACTGCTAATTAGTGTTTACTGAATAATTTCTAACTCTCTGATATTTAAGTTTATATAACTTTATTTCTTCGTTCGACATGAAGGTCGCCAGCCATGTGTTTGCCCATTTCCCACGCCTTGCGCGGGGTGGCAGATTACCCATTTTTAGGTATTGCGCACCTTGGAAAACACCCGTAACTTTGCATTCCCCCAAAAACGGAGACAACCACAGGTCTGACAATCACAATAAACACAATAAAAGAAAATAGCAGAATATGAAGAAGATTTTTACTCTCGTTTTCGCCACGCTGATGGCAGGTAACATGATGGCTCAGATGCACGGAGCGTTGAAATTCGCAGGAGCCTCCACGGCCAATGTGCTGACCCAGAACGTGGAAAACGCAAGCGACACGGTGAGGTTTGAGATGGTGAACGCGGCTGCCGGCAACATCACCCTTCCCAAGATCGTGAATGACAACTTTGTGATTCCCTCGTTCACCATCGAGAATGTGGCGTTCGCAATGGGAGCCAACCACGTGATAACGATGGCCGACCAGACTTTCGCAACCAAGGTGACTGTGGGCGGCGAGGAGAAGGACATTACAGGTTCGTCATTCACAGGCACCTACAACATGGCCGACAACTCCCTCACCCTGAAGGCCGTGTTCAAATACGGAGCCATGCCCTTCGACATGACCTACGACATCAAGGCCTACGACATCAAGGCCGTGACAAGCGCCATCAACGTGAATGTGGGCGGAGCGTTCAACTACACCAACAACAACGTAACCTACAACGTGCGCAAGTATATGGATGGCAACGTGAAGAAGGCGGACGTGGAGATTCCCACCTACACCCTCGACAACACCGTGATGGGCAACCTCACGCTCGGCACTTACACCGTGAAGGGACTCACCTACGACGAGGAGAAGGGCGGATTCTACCGCGACTACAAGGACGACGGACTCACCTTCCACTTCTCAGCCGAGACGGGTGGCAAGAAGACGATGGACGGTAACTATTCGTTCAACCCCGAGAAGGACAACAACATCCTCGTGAAATACAACGGCAACAAGGTGGAGGACATCGTGAACACGTTCCAGATGGGATCGATGCCGTTCGCCATCGTGAGCAAGTTTACCTCCGCCCCCACCGCCATCACCTCGGTGAAGAGCAACGGAATGGGCGATGGCAAAATCTATAACCTCAACGGGCAGATGGTTGACAAGTACTACAAGGGCGTGGTGATTGTGAACGGAAAGAAATATCTTAAGAAATAAGATAAGCTGAGATTATCATTGATGAAGAATTTTTGCAAAGTGGCCGTTGCTGGGATGGGCGTCGTAGCGCTCACCGCTTGTAACGGTCTTTTTGACGACATATACGACAAGCCGCAGGAGATAGCGCCAGCTAAGGGCCAGATCGTGATGGACGCGACGAGCTGGACCAATTGGTATTATGTGGACCTCAACCGTCTCCACCAGCTTACCGTTGAGGGCGACGAGGAGGCTCTGTTCAAGGCGCAGACCGAGTTTGAGGCCTACCCCATACCGATGGAGGCCACAGGCGAGCGGGTGGATAAGCCCACAACGGAAGGCGAAAGCACGGGCGCAAGCTCCACGACAACACAGAGCGAGAAGCCGGGACAATATATGTATTGGTTCGACGTGTTCGGAGCGGGCGTAAAGAGCAACACGTTCACCCACTTCACCCCCACCGCTGAGCAGACGGCTCCTGAGGAATGGTCATTCGCCATTCACCGCAACAACGTGAGAACCAACGGCGGAGCCGTGCTCGAGACCACCTACACCTCGATGGACCAGTTGCCCGAGAGCAGCGAGGCGTTCAGGAACATGACGTTCAAGGAGGACGAATGGACCGAGAACGAGGTGTGGGACAGTCAGGAGCAGATGCTGCTGGGCTATGTGCCCTCGCAGGGCATCGCCCTAAACCGCGTGCTCTCGTCGTGGCTGAGCATGGAGATTCCGCCCATGCCACCATCGTTCAGCATAAACAACCACGTGTTCGTTTTGCGATTGAAGGACGGAAGCTACGCGGCTTTGCAGTTGGAGAACTATCTCGCGCCAAACGGCACAAAGTGTTACCTCACAATCAATTACAGGTATCCTTACTAAATGGGTGCCACTCGCTTTGAACGGGAAAAAGATTTATTCGAACGGAAATGAACAAACCCATATTATTCTCCGTATTGATGGCCACCGCCACGTGGCAGACGGCAACGGCCCAGGATGCCACCGCCGACTCCACCTACCGACAGTTTAATCTCGGCGAGGTGGTGGTGACGGGCACGCGTACGCCTAAATTCCTGAAGGACACGCCCATACAGACACGCGTGATCAGCGCCAAGGAGATTGCCCGGCTCGACGCCACCAACGTGCAGGACCTCTTGCAACAGGAACTTCCCAGCGTGGAGTTCTCGTATGCCATGAACCAGCAGACGCACCTCAACTTCTCGGGCTTCGGCGGCCAGGGAGTGCTCTTCCTCGTGGACGGCGAGCGGCTGGCTGGCGAGACCATGGACGACGTGGACTTCACCCGACTGAGCATGGACAACGTGGAGCGCATAGAGATCGTGAAGGGTGCGGCCTCGGCCCTGTATGGAAGCAATGCCACGGGCGGAGTGATCAACATCATCACGAAAAACAGTCAGAAGCCCCTGACGCTCAATGTGAACGCACGCTACGCCAAGCACAACGAGCAACGCTACGGAGCGGCCTTCGGACTGAACGGAAAGCATTGGAACAATATGCTCACGGCCAACCTCAACAGTACGGACAACTACAATGTGCACAGCGCCGAGAGCCCTGTGACGCGCATCATCGCAACCGTGTATGGCGACAAGACGATGAACCTCAAAGACCAACTGGTGTGGAGCCCCAACAGCAACCTCCACCTCACGGGACGCGCCGGATACTTCTTCCGCGAGACGGTGAGGTCGGCCGACCAACCCGAACGCTACCGCGACTTCTCGGGCGGGCTGCGCATGGATTGGAACCTGTCGGAATGGGACAACGTGCAGGCGAGCTACGCTTTCGACCAGTACGACAAGTCGGACTTCCAACGCATCACACGACTCGACATACGCGACTACAGCAACGTGCAGAACACCATACGATGGCTCTACAACCACTCCTTCGAAAGCGGAGACGTGCTCACCATTGGCTCCGACTACATGCACGATTATCTCTACAACACCAACCTGGAGGGCGAAGTGCGCAAGCAGGACTTGTGGGACGTGTTCGCCCAATACGATTGGCGCATCACCGACAAATGGGAGGCTGTGGGAGCCGTGCGCTACGACTATTTCTCCGACGGCAACGACACCCACGTCACCCCCAAGCTCAATGTATGCTACAAGCCAAGGCGCAACCTCGCCCTGCGTGCCGGATACGGCATGGGATTCCGCGCGCCCACGCTGAAGGAGAAGTACTACAACTTCAACATGTCGGGCATCTGGATCGTGGAGGGCAACGCCAACCTGAAGTCGGAGGTGAGCCACAATGTCAACCTCTCGGCCGAATACACTAAGGGCCACTACAACTTCACGGCTTCGGTTTATTATAACAAGGTGAAGAACAAGCTCGCCACGTCAGCGCCCTACTTCAAAAACGCCGACGACAAGCTGCCCTATCTGCCCTACGCCAACCTCGACAACTACAGCGTGTGCGGAGGAGAGATAGGGGCGCAAGCCAAATGGAACAACGGGTTCGGGGCGCGGCTCACCTATGCCTACACCAAGGAGCAGCTCGCCAAAGACAAGGATGGCAACACCATCAACAACCAGTATATCCCCGCACGCGAGCATGCGCTCAACGCACGCGTGGACTTCGACCGACAGCTCACCAAAACCTACGGACTGAACATCGCGCTTCAGGGACGGGTGCTTTCGGGGGTGGAGAACGTGGAATACAAAGACTACTACGACGTGAGCAAGGGAACCATCAGCGTGGAATATCCCGCCTACACGATATGGAAACTGTCGGTGGTGCAACGTGTGGGAAAAGCGGTGAAGGTAAATGTGGCGCTCGACAACCTCTTCGGATACAAGCCGAAGTATTATTATCTCAACAGCCCCATAACCGACGGCGTCAATCTTCAGATAGGAATGTCGATAGACATCGATAAAATATTTTGAAACTAAAAACGTTATACGTTTATTATGAAACAAAACTGGTGGAAAGCAATAGCGTCGTTCCTCATGGTTCTCTTTACCATGCCATTGGGACATGCGCTGATGATGATTATGGAGAAGACAATGACCCCCGAGGCGCTACACTACTCGGCCTTCCTCATGGGATTGGTGGGTCTGCTCATTGTAATAACTGGCGTGTTTGTGAAGGGCGACACCAAACAAACGATCTTCGGACTGATCGGAGGCCTTCTCTTCTGGACGGGATGGGTGGAGTTTCTCTTCCAATACTACGCCACACGCTGGGGCACACAGCCTGAGATGGAGAATGGCGAGATCGTCACCAAACCCGAATATCTCATCCTGCCCGCCTCCTTCGGCATGTGGATGATGGTGATGACGCTCTACATCTTCTCAACGAAGAACGGATGCAACTTCATCAACTGGTGGCAACGCACGCTGCTACGCTCGCGCAAGAACGAGATCGCGGCACGGCCGATGACCCACCACACGAGCATCGTGACCTTCATGGAGCTCAACATGATTCTTTGGGCGAGCTACCTGCTGCTGATGTTCTGCTACGATAAGAACTTCCTTGGCGATCGCCATCCCGCGACGAGCCTTGTGGCGGCAGCGTGCCTGGCGGGTAGCGTGCTGATCTTCAGGAAGCAACTCAGACTGGCCTCGTGGGGAGCCAACATTCGCATGGCCATCGCCACGGTGGTGGTGTTCTGGGTGCCAGTGGAGGTGCTAGGCCGCTTAGGGTTCTTCAAGGAGATTTGGATTGAGCCGGAGCGTTACGCCACGCAGATGGTGTGCATTCTCGTGGCGTTTGTGGCACTGCTGGCCTACATCGCCTTGGCGGCGAGAAAAAGGAAGGCACAAGGGTAGCCACGGGTGCCATGGCTGCAACAAGGGGGGGGGACTATAGGTCTTTAGGACAGAAGAGGGCGGAGAGATAAACGGCGCCGGCCAGCATGAGCGCCCCTCCCAGCCCCACATAGAACGAGGCGATGAACGTGCGGGGGACGGCTTGGCAGCTGCGGAGTATGATGCCCAGCGTGATCATGACCGTCATGACGAGATAGGACCTGAGGGGCATGAGGTGCCATACCCGCCGCCGCGCCGGGCAGATGCGCCCGATGCGCCGCACGTTCTTGAACAGCATCTTGACAAACATGACGGAGAAGAGGACGAGCGTGGCGAGGCTGCCCAGCACCATGCCTACTGTGGTGGCGCTGAGTGCGCGCCATGCCTCCACGCCTCTCCTACAGACGTTGAAACCTGCCGCCAGCCAGATGATACCGGCCATGAAAGCGAGCCATTGGGTTTTCATGATGTCAAAGGGTGATTTATCTTTTTTATTTTTTATTTCCCTTTTTATTCTCTCCCTATTTCCCCACGCAGAAGTGTTGGAAGATGTTGTTGAGGGTTTCTTGCGAGGTGATTTGGCCTCCGGTGATGTCGGCCAGGTCTTCCAAACATAGGCGGAGGTCTTCGGCCAAGAGGTCGGAGGGCAAGCCTGAGGCGAGGCCGTCGATAACGCGTTGCAGGTCGGTCATGGCCTTGTGCAAGGCTTCGAAATGGCGCATGTTGGTCACCATGATGGTGTTCTCGTCGATCTCAGGGATGTTGGCGGCCTCCATGATCTTTTCCTTCAGGAGTTGGATGTTCTCGTTTCGCTTGGCGCTGATGGCCACCTCGTTGTCGACGAACGTCTCGGCCGACAGGTCGGCCTTGTTATGAACCACGATGAGGGGCTTGCCCTCCGTGCGACGCGTCATGTCGTCCCTATCGGCCTGTGTGGGCTTACCGTCGATCATCCAAACAACGATGGCGGCCTTGGCAATCTGCTCATAGGCGCGCTCGATGCCTATCTTCTCGATGGCGTCGTCGGTGGTTCTTATTCCCGCCGTGTCGACAAACCGGAACGTAACGCCGTTGATGCTCGCCATACCATCGATGATGTCGCGTGTGGTGCCATCGATGTCGCTCACAATGGCCTTGTCCTCGTTGAGCAATTGATTGAGCAACGTCGACTTGCCCACATTGGTCTTTCCCACAATGGCCACGGGTATGCCTTGCTTGAGCGCCTGACCGGTCTTAAAGCTCTCGCATAAGGTGCGCAATTTCTCGAAGATTTCCGTCGAGAGGTCGTTGATCTCCGAACGGTCGGCAAACTCCAGGTCTTCGTGGTCGGAGAAGTCGAGCTCCAACTCGAGCAGGCTTGTGAGCTTGAGCAACTGCTGACGCAATCGTTGCAACTCGGAACTGAAATGGCCCTTCAGTTGACTGACCGCCAAATCGTGCGACGCCTTGTTGTTGGCCGCAATCAGGTCGGCCACGGCCTCGGCCTGCGACAGGTCCATCTTTCCGTTGAGGTAAGCACGCATGGTGTATTCACCCGGCTCGGCTTGTCGGCATCCGCAGGCTATGAGGGCTTGGATGATGTTTTGCGCGATGTATTGGCTGCCATGGCAACTAATCTCCACCACGTCGTCGCCCGTGTAGGAATGGGGGGCGCGCCACAACGACACCACCACATCGTCGATGGCCTCGCGAGCGCCGGAGGCATCGGCGAGGGTGTGGAGGGTGCCATAATGCAAGGTGTTGGCCTTGCTCTCGGCGAGGCGCTTGCCCGAGGCCGACTGGAAGATACGGTCGGTGTAAGCGACAGCGTTGGCGCCGCTCACTCTAATAACAGAAAGTGCGCCACCCGCCCGAGTGGCGATGGCGCAGATAGTGTCGTGGATGAATGTATTCAATGTTGGATATGTGAATGTGTCAAATGCGGTCGAGCACACGTGTGATGAGTCCGTCGATGTCGCCCTTATAGTTGGTCTCCATCTTCTTAGCACGGCGGTTGGCAATCACCATGCAGCAGGTGGCCGCCTCATGGCCCATGAGTGTGGCCAAACCAGCCAAAGCCGACGACTCCATCTCGAAGTTATTGATTTTCAAACCGTTATATTCAAAGCGCTCTATCTTCTCGTTGAGATTGGGATCGGTCAGGGGCAGGCGCAGCTGGCGTCCCTGAGGACCGAAGAAGCCTCCGCACGCCACCGTGATGCCACGCACCATGTCGTCGCACGCCACGCGGTCGATAAGGGCGGGGTTGGCCGTAGCCACATAAGGGTTGCCCATCTTCAGGTCCCATCCCACAAACTTCTTGAAGGCGGCCTCCAGCTCGAGGTCGCTGGCCTCGTCGCGGCCGGCGTAGAAATTGAGCAGGCCATCGAAGCCAATGCTCTTCACCGAGGCGATATAGGTTCCCGTTGGGGTCTCGGGCTGCAGGCCACCGCAGGTGCCAATGCGCACAAGCGTGAGGGTGCGGTGCTCGCTCTTCTCGGTACGTGTGGCGAAATCGATGTTGGCCAATGCGTCGAGCTCATTCATCACAATGTCGATGTTGTCGCATCCGATGCCTGTGGAGAGCACGGTGAGGCGCTTGCCTTGATAGGTTCCGGTGATGGTGTGAAACTCGCGATTGCTTATCTCACACTCCTTGCTATCGAAATGGGTGGCCACGAGGTCTACGCGGCCAGGGTCGCCCACGAGGATGACCTTGTCGGCCAACTGTTCGGGCAACAGGTGAAGGTGAAATATGCTACCATCGCTATTGATAACGAGTTCTGATTCTGCGAAATATCTGTTCATAGGTAAAAGATTGTATGAGTTGTTAGTTTTCCAATTTTCTTATTCGTTTTGCCAAGGCTCGGCTATCGGCCTGTTGCTGCTCGAGTTGTTGCTCGAGCTTGATGATCTGCGCGCGCAACTGCTGGCGTGCCGAGGGCTGCTGGGCATACTTCTTTCGGTTGTTGTCGAGCGTTGTCTGGGTGTTCGCCATCAATGTTTCCAACTCCTGCAACTGGGCATAGAGCGTTCGGCTCTCAGCATGCTTCAGTTGCGAGGGCGAGGTGATCACAGTTCGGTCGTTGATGGCAAACTGCACCTTCTTTGTGCTGGTGGCCTTGCCACGCGCTATCATGGCGGCGAGGCGACCGAGGGCGTCCTTGCGCTTTCCAAACTTCCACGTGTCCTTGATGGCGTGGATGTGGGCGAAGCGCTTCAGGTGGGCGTCGTCGATATCATCGGCCTGAAAATCCTTACGGATCGAGGTGGGCTCGAAGGTGTAGATGCAGACGCTGTCGGCCGGCTGGTTGCGGTCGGTCACCAACCATCCCAACGTGTCGTAATCGTCAATCGCCAACAGATACTCGTTGGCGGTGGAGTTGAACGGCAAACCATAGTTTTGCGGCTCATACCACTTGGCGTCATCGTTGTCGTAGGTGGTCATGAAGATGTCGTAGCCTCCCATGCTATGCGGACCTTGTGCGGCGAAGAAGAGCGTCACACCATCGCTCGCCAGGAATGGGAAACAAGCTCTCGGATACTCGTTGCCGTCCAGTCCGACCAACGGATGGGGAGCGCTCCATTGCTTGCCCACAAGGGTCTGGGCCAGCAAGTGGGTGGCGGTGGTATCGCCTTCGGCGTAAATCCTGCGATCGCCAAAATCGTTCTGGTATTGGGTGAGGAGCACGCCACCGTGGCCCACCTTACCCTTGCGAGCCGTGAGGGAGCCCGACTCCTTGTTGAGCGGCACCCGACTCAGGAAGTCGGCTTTCGACACCACCACGCTATCGATAAACATCACCTTAGCCGTGGAGGGCAGCATCGACTTAAACAGTTTCTGACCGGAGGTCTCGACGTGTGCCACGGGTTTTACCACCTTCGTTGCCTTGCCGCCTTTCGCTCCTTTCTTTTGCGCCGCCACGGGAAGGGCCATGCACAAGAGGAGCAATATGCCTATATATTTTAATCTCATTGATTTTTGCGTTTTATACAAAGATAATCCATTTTCACGAGAACGCACCCACGCCCCTCCTTATTTTTAGAAAAATTAAGGCGATGACGCATGCCAAGGGCCTAAACGCCAACCATGCCCCACCCTATTTGGTGAGCCTCACGTTGGCGTAGCCCACCAATCGGTCGGTGCGACCTCCTGGGGCTCGATAGTAGACGAGGGCTTGGTATTGGTTCTCCGTTTGGTAGAAATTGCCTTCGGAAGGCACCACCACATAGCTGCCTTCGGGCGTCAGCGTGAGGTATTGGTAGTTGTAATAGCCTTGCTTGAGCCACACGTCGGCCTCGTAGAGCTGCTGCTCGTCGTTCCACGTCATGAGGTATTTGGGGGCGAAGTTATCATAGGTCCAGGCACCATTGAGCCACACATCGTAGGGCAAGCGCTGGCTGTAGAGGCGGAAATGCACCATCAGGTACTCGCAGGTGTTGTCAATTTCCACATTGTCGGAGTTGCGAATGAGAAACGCACCATTGGCGTCCTCATCATACACATAGCTGGGGCGTGGCTCGTCGGGCCACACATAGGCATGATACATGGTGCCATCCCACTCCACCGACTCCAGTCCCATGGTGGTGTGGGTCACGTCGAGCATCTCAAACTTCCGGTATTCGTTGCCACCTTGGAAGATGAGGTCGCGGTTGTGGGTCCACGCCAACCCATTGCCGCTCACCATCTGCGGCTTCGCGTTGACCACGGCATTATCCCATCGCCCATTCTGCATCACCACCGTCATGATCTGCGAGGCGGGATTGGTTACGCGCACCTGCCCATAGTCGAGCTTCATGTCGACCTGCTGGTAACAACGATCCACCCCCAAGTCGGTGTTGGTGGTTACGCCCAATCCCACGGCCATCGCCGGCTCCACCACCATGAAGCACACCACGAGCACGGGCTTGTCCTCCTCGTTCTCATCGTAGACGGTCAACTTGTAGTTGCCGCTCATCTTGATGCGGCATTTGCTGTTGGGCAAGCAGAATTGGTAGTGGGTGTAGAGTTGGTTGGTGTTTACCGATTCCAGTAGGTCGTCGATGGTGTTTCCGTTGGCAAATCCCTGACAATAATCGCTCTCGAAAAGTCCTTCCGAGGGGGTCCAGTCGGCCTCACAATGCTCTATCTTATAGCAATAGCGATGGTAGGTGTGGGACAGGTCGTCGAACCCCACGTTCAGCACATCGCCCGCACCCAACGTAACGACTGGCAACGACGTCCAATCGTCGTTGACCACCACCTGCAACGAGGCGATACGCTCGCTCAGCAGCTCATGTCGTTGCGCCGATGCCGCCAGGCATCCGAAGCATGCCAAAAGTATCGATACCCAGAGTTTCTTCATGCTGCAAAGATACATATTTTTCCCTTTAACCCCAATCGGTCATTCGATTTTTAACCCCAATCAGTCATTCGTTTTTAATCACACTTAGTATTCTCTTCCATTCCACACTCAACATTCAACACTCAACATTCAACATTATAAACCACACTCAACACACAACATTCAACATTAAAAAGGAAATGCGCTTCCTAAGCTTTTTGGGCCTAAGAAGCGCATCAGGTATTGTCCGAAACCGTTCGTCCCTCACGGGACCTTGGTTTGAGCGGAACAGTTAATCATGTTTAGTCTTCGTCCTTTGTCTCTGCCTCGTGCTCAGCAATGAGCTTCTGCTGGAGGTCGTTGGGCACGAGCTCGTAACTGGCAAACTTCGTTGTGAAGCTGGCGCGTCCACCTGTGAGCGAGCTAAGCGCCACGCTGTAGTTGGACAGTTCCTTCAAAGGAATCTTGGCCTGCAACTTCTGGTAACCGGCCTCGGCGTCCATACCCATGATGATGGCGCGGCGTCCTTGCAGGTCGCTCATCACATCGCCCATATAGTCGGAGGGCACATACACCTCCAGGTCGTAGATAGGCTCCAGGATCTTCGGGCCAGCAGCCTTGAAGGCGTCGGAGAAGGCGTGGCGTGCAGCCAGCGTGAACGAGAGCTCGTTAGAGTCTACTGGGTGCATCTTACCGTCGTACACCACCACGCGCACGTCGCGAGCGTAGCTACCTGTCAGCGGTCCACGTTCCATGCAGTCCATCACACCCTTGAGGATGGCCGGCATGAATCTCAGGTCGATGGCTCCACCCACCACCGAGTTGATGAACACGAGCTTACCGCCCCACGGCAGGTCTTTCTCCTCCTTCGACTTGATGTTCATCTTATACTCCTGGCCGTTGAAGTTGTAGGTCACAGGATCGGGCATGCCCTCAGCATAGGGCTCCACAATGAGGTGCACCTCACCAAACTGTCCGGCGCCACCACTCTGTTTCTTATGGCGATATTCGGCCTTGGCCTTCTTGGTGAGCGTCTCGCGGTAAGGAATCTTCGGCTCCTCAAACTCCACGTTGAGCTTTTCGTTGTTCACCATACGCCATTTCAGCGTGCGGAGGTGGAACTCACCCTGTCCGTGCACGATGGTCTGGCGCAGCTCCTTGCTCTGCTCCACGACCCATGTGGGATCCTCCTGCCTCATCTTGAGCAGGGCGGCCATCATCTTCTCCGTGTCTTGTGGGTTGGCTGCCTTGATGGCGCGGCTATACTTCGGGTTGGGGTATTTAATGAAGTCGTAACGCCAGTCGGCATCCTTGCCGTTGAGGGCGTTGCCCGTCTTCACATCCTTCAACTTCACCGTGCATCCTATGTCGCCCGCGTTGAGCTGGTCCACGGGTATGCGGTTGGCACCTGCGCAAGCGTAGATCTGTCCTATGCGCTCCTTCGATCCGCGGTCGGCGTTGCTCAGGTCGTCGCCAGGCTTCACCGATCCACTCATCACCTTGAAGTAGCTCACCTCACCGATGTGGGGCTCCACGCCGGTCTTGAAGAAGTAGAGGCTCTCGGGGCCATCGCTCTCTGCGGCCACCTCCTCGCCGCGTGTGTTGCGCACCTTCGGCATCTCGCTCACAAACGGCACCACATTGCCCAGGAATTCCATCAGGCGCTGCACACCCATGTCCTTATGGGCGTCTACGCAGAAGATGGGGAAGATGGAGCGTGTCACCAATCCCTTGCGAATACCCTCGCGCATCTCATCCTCGGTGAGCGAGTCCTCCTCGAAGAATTTCTCCATCAGGTGGTCGTCGTTCTCGGCAGCTGCCTCCACCAGGGCCTTGTGCAGTTCCATGGCCTTATCCATCTCTTCTGCCGGGATGTCCTCGCGCTTGGGCTCACCGCCCTCGGGACCCCACGACAGCTTCTTCATGATAAGCACATCGATAAGGCTATGGAAATTGGGTCCAGTCTCCAACGGATACTGAATCTGCACACACTTGGAACCATAAATCTCCTGCATGGTGCTGACGATGTTGTCGAAGTCGCACTTGTCGGAGTCCAACTGGTTGATGAGGAAGATGACGGGCTTGTGCAACTTCTCTGTGTATCTGAAGTTGTTCTGCGTGCCCACCTCGGGACCATACTGTCCGTTGATGAGGATAATGGCCTGGTCGGTAACGTTCAGGGATGTGATTGCGCCGCCCACGAAGTCGTCGGAACCCGGGCAATCGATAATATTGAGTTTCTTATTGTTCCACTCTACATGGAAAACGGTGGGGAACACTGAATAGCCATACTCAAGCTCAACGGGGAAGTAGTCGCTCACGGTGTTCTTACCTTCCACCGAGCCACGGCGCTTGATGACACCAGCTTCATACAACATACTCTCGGCAAGCGTGGTCTTGCCGCTACCCGCACTGCCCAACAAGGCAATGTTCTTAATTTCGTTAGTCTGATATACTCTCATATCAAAAGATTTAAAGTGTTAGTATATGTTTTTAGTTAGGTCGGGAGTTGTACTCCAAAATCGACGACTAAGATAACGATAATCCGCTTAACTTCCAAAAGATTTGGGAAGAAATCGCTAATTTTTTAAAACAAATTAGTAATTTTGTTCTGAAATGGGCTCCACGAGGCCCTTCTGCATAACAATATGAAAGCCGGACTTTACATTCACATTCCTTTCTGTGCGAGCCGTTGCATCTATTGCGGCTTCTATTCCACCGTGCGCCCCGAGCTGCACGACCGCTATGTCGACGCTCTCTGCCGCGAGATGCTCCTGCTGCGCGATCGCATGGCCGACGATCCCATCTCCCTCTCCACCATCTACCTGGGGGGTGGCACGCCCTCGCAACTGTCGGCGGCCAACCTCCACAAGCTCTTCGCTTATATATATAAGGTGTTCCCCGTGGATCCCCATGCGGAGGTCACCATGGAGTGCAACCCCGACGACATACGGCGCCACATGTTCAGCCACTTGCCGGTGAACCGAGTGAGCATGGGCGCCCAGACCTTCAACGACGACCGTCTGCGCTTTCTCCACCGTCGCCACACGGCCAACGAGGTGCGCCGCGCCGTGGAGGCCCTTCGCCTCGACGGCATAGGCAACATCAGCGTCGACCTCATGTTTGGCTTCCCCGACGAGACGCTCGCCGACTGGCTGGCCGACATACGTTGCGCCTTGGCGCTCAAGCCCGAGCATCTCTCGGCCTACGGACTGATGATTGAGGAGGACACCCCACTCTACCGCCTGTGGGAGCAGGGCACCATACGGGAGGCCGACGAGCAGTTGAGCCTCGATATGTACGACCAGCTCGTCGACCGGCTCACGGCGGCGAGCTACGAGCATTATGAGATTAGCAATTTCGCCCTCTTGCCCCACGGCCACCAGGGGGCGAGCCCATACCGCAGCCGCCACAATAGCAGCTATTGGAACGACGTGCCTTACATCGGCCTGGGCGCCGCGGCCCATAGTTACGACCGGCTCACACGCCATTGGAACCCGTCCAACATCATGCGGTATATCGACGCCATCGAGCGCGGAACGCTCCCCTACGAGGAGGAGCGCATCGATCCCGACACCCATTACGACGACCTCGTCACCACTGCCCTACGCACACGCGAGGGCATAGACCTCAACATGCTCGACGAGCGCCACCGCGCGTTCCTCCTACGCAACGCCAGCGGCTACATCGACCGCCAACTGCTGCGCGTCGACGGCCACCACCTGAGCCTCACGCGCCAGGGCATCAACATCAGTAGCACCATCATGAGCGACCTCATGTACGTCTAACCCTCGCGCGCCTATTGGCGCATCGCCTCCAGCGCGTCGAGGCCGCGCGTCTGGTAGATGCCGTAGAAATACGCCTTCATGTCATTCTCTATGTCTGCCACCCTGCGCTTGCCCGTCACATAGGGCTTGAGCAGCATCGAGAGGAGCGTGGCCACCACGCCCACACCAATGCTCGCCAGGAAGTTGAGCAGTTCGCTGGCCACAAATTTCTGGTCGAGGAAGGCCACCATCACCACGAAGGGCGCCAGATACAACAGCCAGTCGCCAAAGGTGTTGAGCTTCTCCGAGCGATTGCGCTCCTCTTGCAGGTCCTTCGGGGCGGCCAGCAGGAGGCTCGCCCGATGCTTCTTCCAATAGTCTTCAAATTCTTTTTCCATACGTGCAAAGATAGCCATATTTTGCATATTCCCACTCCATTCCCTTACATATTCAACGATAAAACCGTAACTTTGCACCCGTAACATCAGGTAAGAACACACAATCATCATGCAAAATCAATTCTCTCGCATCCAGCTCTTGGTGGGCAAGCCCGCCATCGACACGCTCCATGGCTCGCGCGTCGCCGTGTTTGGCGTGGGCGGCGTGGGCGGCTACGTCGTCGAGGTGCTCGCCCGCTCGGGCGTGGGCCACATCGACGTGTGGGACGACGACCGTTTCTGTCCCTCCAACTGCAACCGCCAGATCCTGGCCACCGCCTCAACCATAGGTCAGAGCAAGGTGGATGTGGCCGAGGCGCGTATCCATGACATCTACCCCGAGTGCATCGTGCGCAAGCACCAGTGCTTCTACCTGCCCAGCAATGCCCACCTGTTCGACCTCTCGCAGTACGACTATGTGGTCGACTGCATCGACACGGTTACCGCCAAGCTCGACATCATCCGCCGCTGCCACGACCTCAACGTGCCGCTCATCTCGTGCATGGGCGCGGCCTACAAGCTCGACGCCACCCAATGGTGCGTCACCGACATCTTCAAGACCATCAACGACCCGCTGGCCAAGGTCATCCGCAAGAAGCTGCGCAAGACTCCCGTCAAGCACGTCAAGGTGGTCTACAGCCCTGAGGAGCCCATCGCCAGCATCGCCCAGCCGCTCCCCGACAGCACCGACCCCCATGCCGAGGCGCGCCCTAGCGCCGCCCATCCCTCCACGCCCAGCTCAGCCGCATGGGTCGTTGGAACAGCCGGCCTACTCTGTGGCGGCGAGGTGGTGAAAGACCTCATACGCCGAGCCAACACCATGCGCATCGACCTCACACAAGACCCCGACAACGCCTACGCCAAAGCAGCCGCACTAAAAGCAGCGGCACACGACGAAGAATACAGCAAGATGAAAGAATGATTTTTCTCCATGTGAGGTGATTTTTTATTCTCCCACGGGACTCACAGACGTTGAGTGTGTTGAATGTGGAATGGCATTTACCGCATGGCCATTCAACATTCAACCTTTAACATTATGAACGCCTGAGGGAGAAACTATCGATTGGGTAAGATGCCGGAACTAAGAGATTTGTGGTGCGCAAATTGAGAACCATCCCCATTCAAACGTTAAAATAGCCCTCAAAGACTAATGTTTTCGTCGTTTTTCCTTTTTTATCTTGGTTAGTTTCTATATAGGGTCTACTAATTAAATGCAACTAATTGAATTTCAATAAATTATCTTCCAATATATTTCCGTAGTTCACTGGAAATGATTACCTTTGGGTGTTAAAAACAACAAGAATCGAGATGAAATACTACTCCCAATACCACAGTCACGAGCTATTTGAGTTTCAAGAGTCTCTCTCGTGTTTGAGCAAGTCCAACTACTGGGTGAAGCTTGCTGACAATCTTCCTTGGGACAAGATAGAGCAGGAATACAACAAGCGACTGAAGAACAGGCACAATGGTGCAGGCAATAAGCCTGCTCGTATGGTTATTGGTGCTCTGATAGTGAAGCATGTTGAGGGTCTGAGCGATGAGAAGACCATCCAGGCCATCCAGGAGAATCCCTACATGCAATATCTGCTTGGGCTTCCCAAGTTCACGGAGAAACCCGTTTTCGTTCCAGATCTGTTTGTGCTGGTCCGCAAGCGCCTCGACCACGAATTCTTCAACCTGCTGACCTTGCTGCTGTCGGAGGCAGACGGCAGCAAGCCGAAGAAGGTCCACACCGACGAGGACGGCAATGACCACGGGGGGACGATGAAGGTCGATGCCACATGCTGTGATGCCGAGGTTCGCTATCCGACCAACTACACCTACGTCGACCATCTCAGTTGGGACGCCTACAACGAGTCGTCCGACCTCGCCACGCAATTGGAACTCTACAGAAAGCGCTTCGGCATGCTGCCACAGGAAGTCCAAGCGGACAAGCTCTACCTCGGGAAGGCGAACAGAAATCTTATCAAGGATTGTCATGTTGACTGTTACAACCACCCGCTTGGACAACCTCCCAAGGAAGAAAACGACTGTCACGCTGAGGACAAGAAGAGGGCCATCGGCGAGAGGAATGAGATAGAGGCCACATTCGGGACCTCCAAGCGAGTTTACCGGGTAAACGACATCAAGGCGAAACTTGACAACACGGCTGACACATGGATAGGAGCTTGCTTCTTCGCTAAAACGCAATGTGGTTCCTTGGGAGACTTCTTTGTCTCATTTTTGTGAATCTGGCCTTAGATCCTCTCAAAAAGCGAATAGAAGAAATCGCAGACCGCCTCGCGGGGATTTTTACCGCCCCGCAAAGTGGCTTGGCTAAAATAAATTAGTAGACCCTATATAGTACAAAAGAGCCATGCTTTTTTGCATTGAAAAAACATAATCCGAAGAAAATGTCTGAAGTAAAGCATCCTTTAACAAGGTATAGAATTTTAGACCGATGCCTTAACGACAGGCAAAGGCGGTACAACATTGATGATTTGCTCGAAGCTTGTAATGACAAACTTGAGCTTCTTTGTATTGTACCTGTATCTAAGCGCCAGATATATTCCGACCTTGAATATATGAAAAGCGATGAGGGTTTCAAAGCTCCTATTAAGTCATACCAGTATGGCACGAGAAAGTATCTTAGATATTCTCATGACTTCTCTATTATGGCTACCCCTATATCGGAAACAGAGTTGTCTCAACTTCAGGTTGCTGTTTCTTCTTTGCAGAAATATAGAGGATTGCCATTCTATGATTGGATCGATGAGCTTCTGACAAAACTCCAATTTCGCCTTGGCATTCGGCATGACGACGAAAACATCATTGGATTTGAGCAGAACAAGGATATGATCGGACTTCGATTCCTTTCAGACATTATTAACTACACGCTTAAACACATGGCAATTTCTGTTGTTTACAAACCATACAATAAAGATGAAGTGGCTTGGACTATTCATCCTTATTACTTGAAGCAGTATAATAACAGATGGTTCTTGTTAGGATGGAATGAAATGTACGACGACCTATCTATTGTACCGCTGGACAGAATTCAGTTGGTGGAACAGTCAGACAAGAAGTTCAGGCCCAATCGCAACGTGGATTTCGACCAGTACTTTAATAATATAATAGGAGTATCCATAGAAGAGAAAGCTGTTCCTACGGAAATTGTGCTCCAGTTTTCCAAGAACAGGCTTCCTTACGTCCTTTCAAAACCGCTTCATCATTCACAAAGTCTGGTTGATGAAGAGAAAGGAATTGTTGCAATTAAGGTAGTTCCGAACAAGGAGTTACTATCTCAGATTTTATGGTTCGGGGATGATGTGGAAATCATCTCTCCTGAGGCCATTCGAGAACAAATATCTAAGAAAATAGAGTTAATGAGCAAAAAATATTTGGATGTGAAGCAAGACTGCACAACCTCGTACTAATTTTGCAGCGTAAATAAAAAACAAGCTTATGCTCACAAACAACGAACTCACCGCAAAGGCTATCGTAGCCAAGTACACAACCGCAGTAAACGACCTTGCTAAAAAAGCAAAGGTTCATGAGGTGGATTACCCTATCTCCAATTTAGAAATGGAGAGTTATTCTCCTCATCAGCAGCTTATTGCTGCTTTGTGGTACGCTCATGAGGGTTTCCCATCAGAGCATCCTTTCTGCGATATTCTGTCTCCCTATATGTCTTTCTTCAGAAAGTCTATTCTCGCTGACGAAGAATTCTCGTTCCTCTTGGCTCACTATAGCGAGGTGATAGAATACCTCTTCTCTATTCGCAAGGAATGGGATTTCATGACTCTTGTAGGCGATGACCTACCGAAGGAGTTTGCCGAGTTGACTTCTTCTATCATGTCACTTGAAGAAGGTCAGACATTATACCTGCCTTCTTGTGCTTATGGTGACTTGGCCATCAAGTTCCCACAATGCAACATTGTAGGACTAGTAGAGAACGAAGTAGTTGCCGCCTTTACACAAATCCGCTTGAACGCAGCTGGTATAAAGGCCGACATCAAATCTCATCTGTTAGGAGTATTACATACTACTGTTATACCTACAGATAAGGTAGATGCTATCATCTGTACAGCAATAAATCCCATATCTTACGCTGCCCGTCAAAGACACACCTTGGGAAAGATGTATGATGCACTCAAGCCTGATGGTAAAATGATTGCAATTTGTGCTAATTTCGTTTTTTCATCTTATAAGAAGGAAGAAGCATTCCTAACACGCATCTACAACGACAAATCCATAGATGCTGTTATACAACTTCCTAACAATGTGATGAAGGACACAGGTTTGGCCCCTACGCTTCTGTGCATCGACAAGTCCACTAAGTTCAAGGAGCACGAAGGCATTGTTATGTTCGACGCTTCCTTTGCTTCAAGCGGTGTCGGCATCAGCAAAAGTCTTAGGCGAATTGATGTCGATAGAGTTTTATTCGCCATCAAAAACGGAAATCTTCCTGAGTTTGAGAATATCATCCGCAAAATACCATACGACAAGGTTGATGCATCCATATGGATGCCAAAGTTTTATCTTCTTGACAGAGATATTACTTCCAATCGTCGCTTGTCTGATTTGGTGGAAATGGTTTCTGCTTCAAGAAAAGCCCCTGAAGGCAGACACTACAGCTACTCTTTGTCTGGAAACAATCTTGCCACCTCCTACGAGGACGCAAAACTTTCGTTGAAAAAAGATAGCGAATCTTCACCATCGGACAAAGTTCCTGGAAGATACAATGTTTGCTATAATGCAGAACCATGCATCTTCCTTTCACTCACAGGGGAAGAAGTGCGTGTGGCATATTCTGAAGTCATGGACAAGGACGCATTTTATCGCGTGCTTCCAAATGTCATGTGCCTTAAAGTTAAGGATAGTTTTCCTGTCGACTATGTTGCTGCGCTGCTCTTGTCCAAAGAGATCAAGGAGCAACTTACAGCAATGGCACCTGGTACGATTATCACTCGTCTGGATCCTCAACTTTTTACAAAGGTTGTAGTGCCAGAGCACAATAAGGAGCAAATGTCTTTGTTCCTGGAAGGTGTCCTTAAGGCATCATTGACCCAGCGAGAAAGAGATATGCAGACTGAACGCGAAGAATACGAACGTGGAGTGCGTTTGCGTAAACACGCTCTTACCCAGTCTGTATCTTCTTTATCCGCTTTGTTCTACCAATTGAACAAATGTAGAGTCAGACAAGGTGGTGTCCTTCGCAACGAAGACTTAGTAAACCCTGTTCTTAACAAGTCTGTGGAAGAGGTATTCGTAGCGTTGGCTTCCAAGATGGAAGTCATACAGAAAAAGTTAGCTCATATTGCCGACCCTGACCTCGACTTTGGAGAGCCTGTTAATATTGACCCTGAGGAATTTATTCTTCATTACCTTAGGACAAAGAAATCGGGCTGGGCAAACTATACCGGGGAGGTAAGTTGGGACGAGAGGTACACAACTAACAAATGCAAGAAGGAGCTACGCGACCCATTTGACAACTCTATCATACTCAATGTTGGCGACACTCTGACATCATTCGAATTCCCGA
This sequence comes from Hallella sp., assembly GCF_037460745.1. NCBI lineage: Bacteria > Pseudomonadati > Bacteroidota > Bacteroidia > Bacteroidales > Prevotellaceae > Hallella > Hallella sp. Next base: position 21,173 of record NZ_JAXVAE010000130.1, read on the forward strand.
AGGATGCACTGGAGCACATTTTCGACAACATTGTTGCCAATGCTGCTGCACACGGCTTCACGGACGAGACACGATCTGACTACAAAATCAGATTCTCTTGGGAAAAACAAGGGATGGACGTTGTGATAACCATCGAAAACAACGGTACGCCATTACCTGGTGTGGTTAATCCTGAGGATATTCTCAAAGCTGGTTTCTCCACAAAGTTAAACATGGAGGGACACGCTGGCTCTGGTGGCTATGAGATAGCTTCAATCATGAAGGATTACCACGGTGACGTGGAAGTGTTTTCCTGCCCGGACTCTGAGTTCCCGGTGAAATACGTCCTCAGATTCCACAAGACGAACATTTTGTTTTCGTTTAGTTTATAATTCTGGTGAGGGAGCAATCCCTCACCTACAAAAATAATAGATATGGAAGAAAATCTTATCAAGGTTCTATGGGTTGAGAATGACCCTGAAGTTATAGGAGCTTTTCCTGGTGAAGCATACGAATATGGCATTCACCTTGTCCCTTTCACCAATTGGGATGATGCAGAGCAGGCGCTCAAAGAGGATTTCGAGCAGTGGTCCGCCATCATTCTGGATGCAAAATGTTGTCTTCATGCAGACAGCGTTGACAATGCAGCGGTGTTTCTTACGAATGTTTCGAATGCTATTACCCTGCTTTGCAGAGGTAAAAAGTTTATCCCCTGGTATGTGCTTTCAGGACAGGCGGAAGATAATATCAAAGATTTAATCCCCGAATCCAGAAAGTCATGGGATGGCGACTGGAAGAAACCTTACTACGACAAAGCCACAGATAGGGATTTCCTTTATCATCGCATAAAGAATGCGGCAAGAAAGTTCAAGTCTTCATGCATGAAGATACATGAGATGTACAAAGAGGTCTTCGAAACAATTGACCACTTAAAGCTGCATGATGAGGTTGATAATTACCTCACCGACCTTCTTGTTGAGTTGCATTTCCCTGAACTGGACGATAAACACCTTAACGAGAACTACGAAAAGGTGCGCAAATGCATAGAATACATCTTCAGAAAGATGATAGAGATAGGTATGCTTCCTTATCAGAAGAAGATAAATCTGACATGGTCAAATAAAATTCTCAGCGGAATGCCTGTTTACGCCAAGGATGGAACAGAGGTTGCCAAAGGGGTGATTGCTGTTCTCCCTCAGATTCTACAGGATAATACAATTCACATGATACATACTGCAGGTTCTGCTCTTCATACAGATGAAGAGAAAGATACTGACACAAAGCATGTGAAAGAATATCTTTCTAGTGTTGGCAACAGCTCGTTCCTAATTACCTGACTTCGTCACTCAAAAAACATGCATTTTATAACTTGCTGATAAACAATAT
>NZ_JAXVAE010000131.1:0-3821 GCF_037460745.1 Hallella sp.
CAAAGGTCGACAACTTAAACGGAAGGCACAAGTCGGCATATTTCGGATGGTTACGGTTTAACGATTGCCATTAGTATGTTCAATATGTTGTTGCGCAACTGCTCGTTACGGCCAAGCGCAGGCCCATCATCCGGCATGTCAACAACCAATGCTCTTGCGCCACCGGAGTGACAAAGCGTATCGGCAAGCCCGACGAAGATGGCGAGACCATGCATAGGGGTGGGAGGTGTTGCAACAAACCCAGAAACAAGAATTAACAAAAAAAATGCTTCGGTTTTCAAATAATGTGTACCTTTGCATGAGAAAAAAACGGAAGCATGAAGACACAACTCGATGTACACACCCACACCGTGGCTTCGGGCCACGCATACAGCACCATCCAGGAGATGGCCACAGCAGCAGCCCACATGGGACTGAAGATACTCGGCATCACAGAGCATGGACCCAGCATACCCGGCACGTGCCAACCCATCTATTTCCGGAACATGCATTGCGTACCACGCGAGATGTATGGCGTGAAGCTGATGATGGGAGCGGAACTCAACATTCTCAACACCCAGGGAGAGATAGACCTCGACGAGAGCGACCTGCGCACACTCGACCTGCGCATTGCCGGCATACACAGCTTGTGCTGGCAGGGAGGAACAAAGGAGGAAAACACAGCGGGCGTGATACAAGCCATGCGCAACCCCTACGTGCAAATCATCAGCCATCCGGGCGACGGCACGGCGCTGCTCGACTTCGAGCAACTGGTGCTGGCGTCGAAGGAGACCCACACGTTGCTCGAGATCAACAACCACTCGTTGGCGCCCGCCCGCCACAAGACCGTGGCGCGCCCCAACAACCTCGAACTGCTCCAACTGGCCAAGAAGCATCAGGTGCCCGTAATTCTCGGAAGCGACGCCCACATATCGATGATGATAGCGAAGTATGACAAAATCATGCCATTGGTAGAAGAAGCCGAGATGCCCGACGAGCTCATCATGAACTACAGCACCAAGCGGTTTCTGGATTACCTGAAACCCATGCCCCAATAGCCCCGCATCGACATGCTCAGGTGCCGCACCTTGGCATAAACCATAGCGGCAACCACCCCACTCCACGAACAATCCGAGGGCCGATTTGGAAATAAATCAAAATAAAATAGTAAAGTGCTTTGCAAATATCAACAGAATAATATATCTTTGCAGCAAATTGAGTTCCTTAAAGGCGCATAACATAAAGAAAACACACCATGCCTGAAATATCCGTACGCGGCTTGGAAATGCCCGAGTCACCCATTAGAAAGCTTGCCCCCCTGGCGCTTGCTGCCAAGGAGCGTGGCATAAAGGTTTACCACCTCAACATCGGACAGCCCGACCTGCCCACGCCGCAATGCGGCCTCGACGCGCTGAAGCACATCGACCGCAAGGTGCTGGAATACAGTCCGTCGCAAGGCTACCTGAGTTATCGAAAGAAACTGGTGGACTTCTATGCCAAGTACGATATCCATGTGTCGGCCGACGACATCATCATCACCACAGGAGGCTCGGAGGCCGTGTTGTTTGCCTTCATGAGTTGCCTCAACCCAGGCGACGAAATCATCGTGCCCGAGCCCGCTTACGCCAACTACATGACGTTTGCCGTGTCGGCCGGAGCAAAGATTCGCACCATCGCCACATCCATCGAGGAAGGATTCGCCTTGCCGAAGGTGGAGAAATTCAACGAGCTCATCAATGAGAGAACACGCGGAATACTCATCTGCAACCCCAACAACCCCACGGGGTACCTCTACACACGCCGCGAGATGAACCAGATACGCGACCTGGTAAAGGAGCACGACCTGTATCTCTTCTCCGACGAGGTTTACCGCGAATACATCTATACGGGTTCGCCCTATATCAGCGCCATGCACCTTAAGGGCATTGAGGACAACGTGATTCTCATCGACTCCGTGTCGAAGCGCTACTCGGAATGTGGAATCCGCATCGGCGCATTGATCACCAAGAACGAAGAGGTGAAAAAGGCTGTGATGAAATTCTGCCAAGCTCGCCTCTCGCCACCTCTCATCGGACAGATTGTGGCCGAGGCATCGCTCGACGCTCCCGAGGAGTATTATCGCGACGTTTACGACGAGTATGTGGAGCGACGCAAGTGTCTTATCGACGGCCTCAACCGCATTCCTGGAGTCTACTCACCCATTCCCATGGGCGCATTCTACACGGTGGCCCAGCTCCCCGTCGACGATGCCGACAAGTTCTGCAAATGGTGCCTCGAAGAGTTCAACTATGAGGGCGAGACCGTCATGATGGCTCCTGCAGCCGGTTTCTACACCACACCGGGCGCAGGCGTCGACCAAGTGCGCATTGCCTACGTGCTGAAGAAAGACGACTTGGAGCGCGCCCTGTTCATCCTCAGAAAAGCATTGGAGGCATACCCTGGTAGAAAATGAATTTTTCCTTCTTTATCGCCCACAAACTTTATAAGGACAAAAGCGGAAGGCAACACGTCTCCCGCCCTGCCATAACTATTGCCACAGCCGGTGTGGCAATAGGATTGGTCGTGATGCTCCTTTCGGTTTTTGTGGTGCTCGGCTTTAAGCATACCATCCGCGACAAGGTGATTGGCTTTGGTTCACACATTCAGGTAACCAACTTCATGACCCAAATGTCGTCGGACCAAGCGCCCATCGCCATGAACGACTCCATGATGAAGGTCATTGGAGGCATAGAGGGCGTGAAGCACGTGGAGCGATTTGCCTACAAGCAAGGCATCCTCAAGACCGATAGCGACTTCCTGGGAGTAATGTTCGAAGGCGTTGCGCAAGAATACGACACCACGTTCATCCACCAGAACATGGTAGCGGGATCCATTCCCAAATTCTCCGACAGCCAGTCGGGCAACCACATACTGATCTCACAGAACATCGCCGACAAGCTCAAGGTGAATGCTGGCAACCGAATCTTCGCCTATTTCATCGATGAGAACGGGGTGCGCATGAGGCGGTTCACCATACAAGGCATCTACCAAACCAATCTCTCGCAGTACGACCAGGTGATGTGTTTCACCGACCTCTACACCACCGTCAAGCTCAACGCATGGCAGCCCGACCAGGTGTCGGGAGCGGCCATCACCGTGAACGACTTCAAGCAACTGGACGAAGTGGAGAGCCGGTTTGTAGAAAAGATTAACCGAACGGAGGACCGCTACGGTGAAACCTACGCTACACAGACCATCAGAGACATCAATCCGCAGATCTTCTCATGGCTCGACTTGCTCGACATGAACGTGTGGATCATCCTCGTACTGATGGTGTCGGTGGCTGGCGTGACCATGATCTCAGGACTGCTCATCATCATCCTCGAGCGCACCACCATGATAGGCGTGCTCAAGGCATTGGGAACGCGCAACAAAACCATACGCCACATCTTCCTGTGGTTTGCCGCATTCATCATCGGAAGGGCGCTCCTCATCGGCAACGCCATCGCCCTCGGCATGGCATTGCTCCAACAATGGACGGGGATCATCAAGCTCGACCCGGCAACCTATTACGTCAGCACCGTGCCTGTGGAAATCAACATCCCGCTACTCATCATCCTGAACGTAGCCACTTTGCTCATCAGCCTGTTTGTGCTTATAGCACCCAGCTATCTCATTTCGCACATCCACCCAGCCAAGAGCATGAGGTACGAATAAGCCCCAAACCATCACGGACAAGCCATAACATAATAAGGCAAAACACAACTTGCACGCTCCGAAAGAGTGTGCAAGTTACATAAATGATACATTTTAGGGAAAAAGAATGACTAAAAAAGCAAAAAATAGCAGATTTGGGCTTTTGT
>NZ_JAXVAE010000132.1:0-17564 GCF_037460745.1 Hallella sp.
CTTTATTTGATGAATTTTAATAACTATGCGATTTTATCGCATCAGTACTAATGCTGTTTCGGAGATAAAGAATGGCGTCGTGTCGTGCAAACTCATCAATTATGACAGCAAGAATGATGCATTCAGAGGTGCGCGACGCTCGTTCTTTGAGGGTATGGAAGGCGCTGGGTTTAGTTGGGGATTCAGCAACGTTATCTCAGGAGAGGGCTATGGATGTATACGCAAATACTCTCAGAACGAGCATCTTATGGGCACCACCGTCTACTCGTTGCCTTATTTGGCGGTATGCCGTTATACGGGTGTGCAACCCACTGAGCAGACGCCCAAGCAGCGTAACATTGAATATTCGCATACCGATTTCTTCACGATCTCGCACCGCGACGTGATGAAATACCGCAATGTCATTAAAGATAAAATCGTAATCCTTGGTACCATCAATGAGGAGGCCGACACCCATATCACCCCTTTGGGCAAGATGCCAGGCATGAAGATACAGGCGTTTGCCATGCTTTCGAGCATGGCTCATCACCGCGTGTTGGCAGCAAGCGGTGCCATTAGCCTATTGCTGACAATCTTGGTGTGTTATTTCTCCGCATGGGTGGGCGTTGAATTGATGCGCCGTTATCCCTTCACTTATATCTATTGGATTAAGGTTTACTATTTTGCCATGACGGCGTTCTTGGTTGGAGCCAGCTTTTTGCTTTTCTCTCGCTTCAATTATTACATCAGCCTATTGCTGCCGCTGGTGGGCTTGGCATTGGTCGAGACATCGCGTTTGCAGTACAAATGGATAGTGATGATGCTGTCGAAACACACTCACTGGAAATTCATCAAAAAGTCAATATATTATGTCGAACCATAAGTTTGCGCTCCTATTTGCGCTCATGTTAGCGTTGGTTACGCTCTCTTTGTTGGCTAAAGGAGCCCCTGGCGACGACGAGGGCAAGGCTCTCTTGGCAAAAGCCGACTCACTTTACCGATTGGGTTATTTTGAAAAGGCGGTGCCTGTTTATCTGCAGGCGGCTCAGCTGGGCAATGCAGAGGCTCAGTTTGACATGGGATACGCTTGTTATAATGGTGAAGGCACCGACCGCGACTATACATCGGCCGCCATGTGGTTTAAGCGTGCGGCGCGTCAGCAGTTTGCCAAAGCCCAGTATAATTTGGCTTATTGCTACATGAATGGGCGTGGAGTGCCACGCGATTACGACAAGGCGTCTGACCTGTTGCATAGCTCTGCTGAGAACAATTATAAGCGGGCCCAGTTGACCTTGGCCGACTGCTACGCCAAGGGCATCCTTGTGGAGCAGGACGAGGCTGAGAGTGGGCGTTGGAAACTGCGTGCCGAGGACAACCAAGGCGTAAGACCGGCCGTGTCCCCAGTGGCGGAAAAAGAAAAGACAAATGTGGGTGACACTAAAGAAGAGCAGCCTGTGGGCCACGCAATTCCTGCCAAAGCACAGGCGAAAGCACAACAACCCATAGCCCATAAGCCTGTAACGGCACCTTCCAACGTGATTAAAGCGGCAGCCAACGCTCAGAAAGCCATTAGCCAAAAGGAGACATTGGAGGGCGATTTCTCCATTGATGTCACATTGCCGGGCGAGGAAGGCGAGACTGTTGTCGCAGAAGCGGAACCCAAGGCGAGGCAAGAAAATGTGGCCGATGCAACGCCGACGGAGGCCACGAAGCCCAATGTCATATTGGGTCCCAAGCAATTAAAAGCCGCCGAACAGGCGCAGGCCGCCTCTGTGCACCCCACAACCACTCCCGTTCTTCGCATCCTGTATCCCGAGGATCAGTCGATGTTCCACACCGATCAGGTGAAGGTGAAGTACCAACTCATAGCAGGCAATGCAGCCGACAGTACCCGTGTGGTGGTGACCGTCGACGGCCAGCGCCAGCCACAGACACGCGCCGTGCGTGCCGCCAACACCATCGATGTGGACCTGCCCCGTCACGACTGCACGGTGATGATGTATGCACAGAACAAATATGGCAACAGTGAGCCATCCACGATACGTCTCATACGCGAGTCGACCTCGTTCGAATTGCCCAAACTTTTCGTTGTGGCCATTGGCGTGGGCGACTATCAGGACCCCAAGTTGCCCAAGTTGAAGCTCACCACCAAGGATGCGCAGGACTTTGCGCGTGCCATCGCCACCAAGAAAGGGCTGCCTTATGAGGATGTTCAGGTGAAGGTGCTTTGCGATGGTGAGGCCACGCGCGCCGATATCTTCGAGGCCATGGAATGGCTTAAGCAGGAGTCGTCGCCCAACGATGTGTGCGTGTTCTTCTACGCAGGCCATGGCCTGCGCGATGAGAAAGACCGCTTCTATTTTATTCCCCACGGATGTTCCTCAGACAAGCTCTACGACTGCTTCTCGGCTTCCGACTTCCGTAACGAGGCGGAAGACATCAACGGCAAGTTTATAGCCTTCGTCGACGCTTGCTATTCGGGCGCCTTGTTTGGCGGAACACGCTCGGCAGCCACGGCCCACTTCATTGAGCAGCTGAAGCGGTCGAAGAACGGCATGCTGCTCTACGCCTCAAGTTCGAGCGACACCAAATCGCAGGAGGATGAGTCGTGGGGCAACGGAGCTTTCACCAAGGCTTTGGTGGAGGCCATCAACGGAGCTGCGCGCGAAGATCATGCCGAGGGACTTTCGACGCAGGAATTGGAACATTTCCTCTATAAGGAGGTGCGCAAGATAACCAATTACAAGCAGACCCCCATCTTTATCAATCCTAACGGCATAGAACATTTCAACCTTTTCAATTATGAGAAATAAGCACTTACACACAGGATTCGTGCTCACACTGGTCGTTGTGGTCTGTATGGCAATGGGCGCAACGACAGTCCGGGCTCAGAAATACGTGGTCTATTCGGTGGTGGGCAAGGCTTATGTGCAGCATGGAGAGAGATTTGAGCCCATCGCTGCGCGTAGGTATCTCACTCCCAAAAGTAGGCTGAAGATAACCGAGGAGAGCGCTGTTACCATCATCGACGAAGCCAAGCTGAAGATGTTCTCCTTCACACGACCGGGCCTTAATACCGTGGGGAGCCTCATCGACCTATCCTCCAAACGTACCAAAAGCCTGACGAAGCAATACATGAGCTACTTGGTGAAACAATTGTTTAATAGCAACGGAAAGAAGATGCTTCATCCTGACGCCTACATGCAGGTTACGGGAACCAGCTACCGCGCCGAGGCAACCGACTCGCTTATGGCGGCGCGTGTGGTGCGGATAGCCGCTGAAGGAACGGCGCCGGAGGGCACCACGGAGCAGCAACTGTTCAGTAGCTCCAATCTTATTGCCTCTGATTTGGACGTGCAGTTTGAGTTGGTGGACGTGCAGACCGGGCGTCCCGTTGGCGCCCATGTGGCGCCTAACACAGCATGTTATGTGCGCGTAAAGAACAACACCTCGGAAACCCTGTATGTCAACGTGCTGAACATCGACGCCCAAGGCAACAAATACATGGTGCTTCCCATGGATGAGGACGCCACATGTGCCAACCTGCTCGTTCCGGCCAATGCCACCGTGGGTTTCAAGGCCGACCCGTTTATCACCTCCGACACGCCGTCGACCGACGCCTTTGTGCTTGTGGCCACCGAAACGCCAGTCAACTTCAGCATTCTGATGAACGCCATCACGGCAGGGAAGGCCGATGGAGCGCGCGTCAGGGTTGGGGTGGCACGCACCGTTCTGAATACCAAACACTGACACTTTCCACCTTATTATATTAAGCCCCATGAAAATTAGCATAATGAGAAGCGCGCTTGTGGCCCTTGTGCCATTGGCCCTGTTGGCCACCAACACCTTACGGGCGCAGACGAAGCCAGTAGCCACGCAGACGGTGACTGCCGACAAGGCAGAGGCCGACCAACAGGTGTTTCGGCAGCTTGCCGCCTACTCGGGCGGACAACTCATAGTTCCACCGCTGACGGTGCCCGACAGCCTGCTCTCGCCAACCCGCGAGGAGGGCGTCGTGTTGTTGCGGGGAACATCGTTCCAAATCGACGCGCTGCGTTCGGATGTTTTCATCGACGCCGCTACACGCAAGCCCATCTTCAGCAAGCGCTTCCCCATGGAGAGCGCCGTCAATCTGTTGATGAATGTGCTGGCCGACAACCGATACTCTATCCGCGTAACCCAGCACCAATATGGAAACGTCAAGAAGACCATAACCATGCCCATGAGGGGTATTTATCAGGTGCTGGCTACCGACAGGCAGGTTTTCTGTAATGTCACCAAGATAGACAAGGGCAGCATAGAGGCCGACTTGGTGATGTTCCACAAGAAGCTCAATAACATACACCTCTTTACAATACACATGGATATGGACGAGCTGTTCAAGGCCGAAGGGAAGCTCACGGCCCAGCTCTACGCCAATATTCCGCAAGGAAGCATCAAATCGATTTTTAGCAAGAAAGATAAGGAGAAGAAAAGATGAACAAACAGACAATTATGCGCATGATGGCAAGTGTGGCCCTGGTTTTTGCCACCGCAGTGGGTGCATTGGCCGACACGACGTTCAAAATTACGGATGGTGTGGTGGACGAAAAGGTGAAGGCCGCCATGGAAGCCAACGTCACAGCGCTTATTATGACCTTTCATGACGCAGCCGAAAAGGGCGAGAAAACAATAAAGCTCTCGAAGGACAACGTGTCGAAGGCGGCTGTCGACGAGATTAAGGAAATATGGAAGAGTAGCGCCATGAGCTGCCCGCCGATGAACCTCAACTGCCGTTGCCTGAAAACGAAGGACGGCTATCAGGTGAGGGGCATACCGGTAGACATGGTGGAGGCCGACGAGGACGAGGCGCGACAGGAACTTACCATCAGCTTCGACCCCATGGGACTCATCACCAACGTGGCCATTGCCATTGAGATGAACCGCTACGAGGAACTGATGGCAGAGAAGGAATCGGAGCTCGACTATGCGAGACGCCAGATCATCGTGGATTTCATAGAGAATTTCCGCACGGCTTACAACCGCAAGGACAACGCCATGCTCAACAGCGTGTTTAGCGATAAGGCGCTCATCATCACCGGACGAGTGGTGAAGGAAAAGCCCAATAGCGACATGACAAGGATGACGCTGAACAACAACAAGGTGGTGTATATCAAGCAAACCAAGCAGGAATATCTCACCAAGTTGGCACAGGTGTTCAAGACGGTGAAGTACATCAACGTGAAGTTCTCCGACATTGAGATCACCGAGCACCCCAAGTTCGACAACATCTATGGTGTGACGCTTCGGCAGTTGTGGCGGACTAACAGATACCAAGATGAGGGCTTCCTCTTCCTGATGATCGACTTCCGAGACTCCGACAACCCACTCATACAGGTGCGCACCTGGCAACCCTACAAGGATATGGCGGGCAACATCGTTACGCAGAGGAAGGACGTGTTCCACCTGGGCTCATTCCGAATAGTGCGCTAAAGTGCGCCTGCTTGGCCCGCGCCTATGTACCACAACAATGACATTAACATCATTAAATACAAATCTAACAATAACCACAAAATGGTGAAACATCTCATGATTATTGCAATGGCATGCCTCATGGCACCTGTTGCATTTGCTCAAAATGTGCTGGAAGTGACCGACGTGTCGCAACCCAATGATGTGTATTCAAGCGATGACGGTAAGGCTGTTGTCGTCGTGAAATGCAACAAGACCATCCCCCTCATGTTCGAGTCGACCATGGACAAGACAGCCAATCCGTACAATACCCTCGCCGAGGGTAACGACTCCATCTATTACATCGAGTTTCCCACGGGCTCGCGTTATCGTGGACGCCAACTCAGCATCAAATCGCCAGGCTACAACACCGTGACCATAAGCCTCGAAGACCTCAAGCCAAAGCAGGCGGTGACGCTCTTGGCTGTCGACCCAAATAGCATGGTGGACGCTGGATGCTACCGTGGACACCGAAACAGAGGCTTGGAGGAACTGAAGAAGATGAACTACAACGAGGCGCGCATACAGTTTGAGGTGGCTACCGAGTGTAGCGACGTCGATACGATAGAAAACAATGAGAACCTGGCCTTGGTGGACTCGATCATCTATTATCGCAACAAGGCGGAGTTGCTCTTTAAGATGCATAACTATCGCGAGGCCGCCAATCTCTATAAGAAGGTGCTGATGTACAACTCGTACGACTCGTATGCCAACGACCGCCAGGCGGAATGCATGCTGAAGTATGTGGACGAGTGCAGCATGACGATGGAGCAGGCGCAATATTATGACAGCGAAAAACAGTATCAGCAGGCATTGCCCCTTTACCGACAGATCGTGGAGAACGACTGCCCGTCGCGGCTGTTGGCCCAGCAGCAGATCAACCGCATCGAGCTGTTGCTCAACCAGCGTAAGAATCATTCGCGCGTGTTTACCTACGAGTATACCAAGGATACGCCTATCGGATTCTCGTATGGTAAATACAACATGCACAAGGTGGGTGGCTTCTTCGGCATGAGCGTCAACAAGAACGTGTTCGACATGATGCGCAACGACTGCACGGTGGGCGATATGCCTGAGGTAAACGTGAACTTCGGTTGGACCATCAAGATTGCGAGCCCCGTGTGGGTGTTCTTCGGACCGGGCGCTACCGTGAAGTGCTACTACGGCGACTATAAGCCCATTGGACTGAAGGATAAGATCTATCCCAATAAGGACGGATTCCCCAACGACCCCGACAACAAGCTCGTCGTGGGCAGCGACCAGAAAGAGGGTAGCGTTTATACCAACGACGACACCAAGGCCAATGCTGCGTGGGCTATATCGCCTGTGGCCGGTATCGCTGTGAAGTACTCCTATTTCGCCCTGCGCCTCACTTACCAGTACCGATTTGCCATGGACACGAACCTGAAGGATTTCATCGGACAACAGGCATTCTCGGTGGGTGTGGGTGTGAGCTTCTAACTTAAGCAGCCTAACACAACGCATTAGGCCATCATATCAATAACGTAAGCCAACATGATACACATTGGACAACTCATCAGAGAAGAGCTCGACCGACAAGGACGGTCGGTGGGCTGGTTGGCCAAACAGTTGGGACGAAGCCGGTCGGTGGTATACCGATTTGTTGCGAACAACAGTTTGGACACGGAGGTCGTTGCGAACATCTCGCGCATCTTGCATCGCGATTTCTTTAAGGAACTGTCTGACGACATTGACGTTGAGCCTAAGGGCACCGACAAAGAGTGTTGAACTGCGTAATGGCAAGCGCCAATGGGTTGGGCTTCGGACTTTTGGGGAAACCGATTCCGGTTGGTTTCACAAGCTCCGAGCCCCAACCCTTTTTGTTTTCCTGCCATGGGAAATGGCTTGCTGGACCTGCTATGCCCAGCCCCAATCTCCATGAGGTGAGGGCGCCTGGGGGGGGAGATGGCTTGGTGTTGGCGGTGGCGCGGATGAGCGAATGGAAACAGGCGAGGCATGTGTTGTAAGGGATTATGGCTAAAAAGTTTGTTAGGTTTTTCCGGTGAACTAGCGAGCCAAAAAGCCGTTTTTGCGAGATTTTAGTTGCGGAAGTGATAGAAGAATTTGCGGTTGGGCGTCTTTCGAGTTGCAATACATGCCTAACCGAGATGCAAAAGGCCATGTTTCGAGTCTCGGTTAGCCATGTTTCGCAGTGCGGTTAGGCATGTTTCGCGGAGTAGAAGGGGGAATAATGGATGTTGAGAAGATTGTGATCTCTGTAATGTGTTGAGCGTTAGTGGGTTATAGAAATTGCCTAAGAATCGCGTATTTGCACCAAATTGTTTGGTCGTGGAAAAGAAATGTGTAGATTCCAATGTAGTTTGTTGCGGATTTTTTGCATGAAACCCCAATGTGGGCCGTTATATGAAAATCTGTGAGGCGTAAGCCGTTGGTTACGCGAAATAATCGTTAAATCTTCTAAAATCTTGCAGATTGCAAGGCTGTATTCGGCGAAATCTTTGTATTTTTGCAATCTAAAACGTATTATTAGCGTGAAAATAGTAAAAGTGGTTAATGCCCTTGAACAATTCGCGCCTCTGCCCCTGCAAGAAGGCTTCGATAATGCCGGCTTGCAGATCGGATTAACAGAAGCGGAAGTCTCAGGGGCTTTATTGTGTCTTGACGTTACCGAGGCCATCGTTGATGAGGCTATCGCCTTGGGCTGTAACCTCATTGTGTCGCACCATCCGCTGATATTCCATAAGCTCAGCCATATCACTGGCGAGGACTGTGTGCAGCGCACGGTGATGAAAGCCATAGAGAACCATATCTGCATCGTCTCCATGCACACCAATATGGACAGTGCGCGCGGAGGGGTCAACTATAAGATTGCGGAGAAGATGGGGCTCGATGGGTTGCGCTTCTTCGGCAAACAGCAGACAGTCGACGGCGTTGAAGGTGGCGAGGGTGTCATCGGCGAATTGCCGGAGGCTATTGCAGCCGATGACCTGATTATCATGCTCAAACGCGCGTTCGACGTGGAGAGCGTTATGGCCAACCAATTGCTGCGCCGCCCCATACGTACGGTGGCGCTCTGCGGTGGCGCTGGCGACTTCCTGCTCGATGAGGCCATACGCCAAGGGGCCGACGCGTTTGTGACGGGCGAGATGCACTACCATCAGTATTTTGGCCATGAGCAGCAGATACAGATCGCGGTCATCGGCCATTACCAGAGTGAGCAATTCACCAACGAAATCTTCCGCGACATCATCAATAAGGAGTGCCCTGGTGTGAAATGCTACCTCACAAGAACGAATACAAATCCAATCATATACCTCTAATTATTATGACTGTAAAGAAAGAACACTCCACAGAGATGACGGTGGAGGAAAAACTTAAGGCTTTGTTCCAGTTGCAGACCACCCTGTCGGGTATCGACGAGAAGCGTGCGCTCAGAGGTGAGTTGCCTCTCGAAGTGAGCGACTTGGAAGATGAGATTGCAGGTCTTAACACCCGCCTGACCAAGATTGAGGGCGAAATTACCGACTTCCAGACTGCCGTGGCGCAAAAGCGCAACGAGATTGAGCAGGCACAGGTGAGCGTGGAGCGCTACAAGAAGCAGCTCGACGAGGTGCGCAACAACCGCGAATATGATACGCTGAGCAAGGAGATTGAGTTCCAGGAGCTCGAGATTGAGCTTTGCAACAAGAAGATACGTGAGGCCAGTCAGAAGGTGGCTGAGCGCCAAGAGGACCTGAAGAAGACGCAGGAGACTATCAGCGAGCGTCAGAAAGATCTCGAGATGAAGCGCAATGAGCTCGACGAGATCATGCAGGAGACTCGTGACGTGGAGGAGAAGCTGAAGGAGAAGGCTAAGGAACTCGAGAGCCAGATTTCGACTGTCGACGCTCGTCTGCTCAGCAGCTTCAAGCGTATCCGCAAGGGTGCTCGCAATGGTTTGGGTATCGTGTATGTGCAGCGTGATGCTTGCGGTGGTTGCTTCAACAAGATTCCGCCACAGCGTCAGCTCGATATCAAGATGCACAAGAAGATCATCGTGTGCGAGTACTGCGGTCGTATTCTCATCGATCCTGAGTTGGCTGGTGTGAAGATGGAGGTGGCTGAGGACGAAAAGCCCAAGCGTAAGACGCGCACCACACGTCGCACCAAGAAGACCGACGACGCTGCCGCTGAGTAATGAGACCATCATCGGATGCTTCGTAAGGTTGAACGGAGAATGTAGGGATGCGCCATGGACTGCTCTATGGGTTCTCTGTGGCTTGGTTTTTGAACCTTCCGCGTTTTCCGTCGTGCTGTCAATGGGAGTTTGGCGAGTGTCTGCGGGTTAGTCGATATTTGTCGATGACCCACTTTTGAGCCATGCGCATTGGACTTGAATAGCCTACCGAAAGTGCTCGATGGATATTTTATAAGAAGGGCCCCGGTTGCTTGATGATAAGCGGCCGGGGCCCTTTCGCGTTGCGACGCTTGGCTTCCGTATGTGGTTCTTGTGTCCGAATTTTTGAACATATATTTGCTTGCGAAAAAGGTTGGTTCTGTAGGGCGCGAACGCTTTCTTCGTGTGTGGAGCTTGGGTTCTTCGTGTGTGGAGCTTGGTTTCTTCGTGTGTAGAGTTTGGGCTCTTCGTGTGTAGAGTTGCTTATGCAAGTTGTGGCGCATGGCTTCTGGCCGAATGGCGTGGCGGTTGCGAAGGTTGGGGGCAACAGGCAAAGAGCGATGGTCTTCGCCTGCCCATTATGAGGGATAATGGATGTGAGGGGTAGGGTGTTGCTGGTAGGTGTAGTGGTGATTGTCTACGGAGTGTAGGAGAACGCGGTTGGGGGCGCAATGATCCATGAGATATTATATGTTGTATAACGTACTATATACGCCCGGATGTTGTGGCTCGTGGTTGCGTCATGCGATGGGCTTGGCGATGCGTAGTGTTTATGCCTGCGCTTGTGTTTCTTATATTATATAAGGTAATTTGCGCTTGTGTATTACGTTATGTGTTACGTTATACTTCGTTCGTTTCCATGAAGTACGCCGTGCTCTATTATGATATATCCTGTAAGGTATTATGTCGTGTGCGGCAATTTGTTGCGGTATATCTTGTGGGGCGTTGGATGGGAGATAGCGGGTGGATACAGTGTATCCCGCAAACTACTACGTGAAGCGTTGTGCGGCATTTCGGTGTATCTCACGAGTTATACCATTGTGCGGCATGCGACTGCACGATGTATCTTGTGAACCATACCGTTGTTTTGAATAGGGTGGAAGGTGGCGTTTCGTGCAGCTGTTGAAACGTTCTTTGTGTACAGAATACGTTATACCCTATCGAGATAACATGTTATATCTTGTATGATTACTACGTTATATTCCGTGGTTTGGCAATGTTATATCATGTTATTGGTATACGAACTGTGTCGTAAGAGGAACATACTATATGTTGTTCCTATATCATACGGTCGCTTATAATATATAATACGATATCCCTTGTATGCGTTATGTTATATCCTGTAATGATGTTACGATGTATGTTGTGGTGATATTACGTTATGCGTTGTAGTCTTGGTATGTTATATCTTATGAGCCGACAATGTTGTATTGCGTAGTTATGTCATAACATATAACGTAAGGTATAGCGGTGTGTTCATTTCTGTGTTATGATATATCTTATGATTAGGTTACGGCGTATCTTATAGATACCTTGTGTTATATATCGTAATCGCCGTGCAAGGTGGCATATTTTGCGTGACGTTATACCCCGTAATATACTTCGGGAGACAATAAAAAACACCACGTTGCCTCCTAACGAGGTATAACGTGGTGTATTGTGTGGATTTGGTTGGGTGCGGAATCTTGTTGTGGTAATTATCTGAAACCTCTTGATTTCCAAATAGTTTCCTTTGCGGCGTTGATTTCTTGCAGTTTCTTTTCGGCTGCTTTTCTTACGTCTTCGCCTAGTGAAGCGACGCGGTCGGGATGGTTTTCCAAGGCCAACTTGCGGTAGGCTTTCTTTAGCTCCTCCTCAGTGGCGTTGGGGCTCATGCCCAGCACTTTGTAGGCGGCGTCGACGCTTGTGCTTGCGTCGTGAAGGTTGAGCATGCGGTCAACTTCCACTGCGCTCAATCCAAGACCGATGGCGCATCTTTTTAGTGCGTCTACTTCTTCTGTTGTGACCACACCATCGGCTTGGGCAATCATCGAAAGGAAGTGGAGAAGCTGCAAACGCTGTTCGTAAACCATGGTGCCTTGCAATTGTTGGCAGCACTTCATAACAGTGTTTCCATATTCTGTAGCGCCCATGATCTTTTGCTGTTCGAAGAGCCGCAGAAGGATTTGCTCGCCCTCGCGAACGGCAGCTTCTCCGAAGTTTGAGCGCAACCATTGTCTCACAAGATTCATCTCCGAATGCATGATCTTGCCATCTGCGCTGATGATATACGACGCTAAAACGAGCAATGAAAAGCGAAATGTGTTACGCTCGCTCTCTGCGGTTCGTTCCTGATGCCTGTGATATTGGTCTTGTTGTGACCTGCCATCACCGTAAGTGCCGTCGCCATCAAACACGCCACCTCCGTTGTTGTCCGATTGGAAACTGCGATCGAGGAGGGCGCCAAGCGCAAAACCAGCCAGCGCACCGAGCGGACCGCCCATTTGAAGGCCAATAAAGCCTCCTATCCATTTGCCTAAAGCCATAATGTCTGTTTTTGTAGGGTTATTGAATGATTGCCTTGCCTTTGTCTCGCTTTTGAGCTCTTTTGTGCCCGTTTCCTGTGCTTTTAAGGCCCTTTCCTGTGACTTTAAGGCCCTTTCCTGTGACTTTCTGGCTCTTTCCTGAGCCTTTTGGCTGCTTTTCCTTTGGATTTTTATGGAAATTGGGCCTTTTGTGAGACCCGCTTCCAAGTTTTTACGGAGACAAGATACTCCTCCTGCAGTTGCATTTGTTGTCGTTTGTCGACGTCTCCAGTACGGATCGAGGTTCGCTTTCAGCCCTCTTTTCTGTCACTTTTGGTCCTGTCTACGGTTGTTTTCATCCCTGTTTTCAGACACTTTTTTGCCTGATTAGCAGGCGTTTTGCCCCAAATGACGGGAAAATCTAAGGCTCTCGCAGGTCGTTGGGCATGTTAGGCTCAGCAGTTAACGTTGCAAATTTAACAAAAAAACCTTGCCTAAGGGCATCTGTTTGATGGAAATTCACTACCTTTGCGCCAAATTAATCATTATTATACAAGCAATCACAATGAATATAGCACTTGCTTTAATCGTGTTTTTGGTGGCAGCCTTGTTGATTTGGGGCATTGCAGAGGCTCATTATAAGGATTTCCACTATGAGGAGGACAAGCCTCACCACCCAGATCCTACAGCTCAAAAGGGTCCTCACAAGGAGCTGAACATCCGCGACATTATGCGCGACAACAGCACTAGCGGGTACAACGCAGTAGGGTAGAACCATAGCCGATCCTTCGGCTTCTTGGTTCGCGAAAAGCCACCTTCACCTTCGGGTAAAGGTGGCTTTTCGCGTTATAACGCTGATAATTAAGTGGTTACGAATGGTGTGATTGGCTCGTTTCGGATATTTTTGTTGTGCTATCAATGCTTCCGGAAAGTGTCTTTGGCTCGATTGGGCTGTGCCGCTAAGATGTTCAGAGGGATTTGCTGGCGTCTCATAAAGTGTCCTCTGTGCGTTCGACGGGTGGCTTTTATGCGTTCGAAATATGGTTCTTGTGCGTTCGAAATGTGGTTTTTGTGCGTTCAAAATGTGGCTTTTATACGTTCAAAAGTCGACTTCTGAGTGTTTTGTAAGTATGTGTTTCCTGTAGTAAGAGTGTTCGTTATTGCCGTGTATAGCCTCGATTTTTATGTGAAATGGAAGGAATGGACTCGTTAAGTGGGATGATTTGGGGTAGGAGGGCTGTCCTGCGAGTGTTCTGAGGCCGTTTTTTGAGATTTTAAGTGGTGTTTTATGAATTTGTGTGGATGTATACCGTTTGTAATGCTTGAAAAGCTCTGTAAGCGCATTAAGACGGTCCCGTCGATGCGTCTAAACCACTCTGGCGATGCATCTAAGCCGCGCAGGAAGTGCGGTTAAAACCGCTTTGCAAGCACATAAAACCGCGAAGCTTACGTGTTTGGGCGCAAAAACGCTCTAAAAACGCCAGAAAAGTGCCAGACGTAGGGCATAAAGCCCCCCGTTGGACGGCATAAAGCCACCCATTGGACGGCATAAATCACCTGTTGGACGGTATAAAATCACTTGTTGGAACACGCCAGAGGAACGTATGGAGTGGCTTGAAACTGCTCCAAAATGCGTTTTTTGAACGTAAAAACAGCATTTTCCTTTGTTCAACGAAACGCATGCGGTCTCGGGCGCTACTGCTGTTAGTTGCCTCCTGAAATGCATTTCTTTTGTGGCTTTTGTCAGATTTCTTCGTATCTTGGGATGTGATCCAAGTATAAACATTCTTTATTATTATAATTCACTTTGCAGCAATAGTGGTTCAAGCCGTTTGAAACGATGAGATAGTCCACGTGAAGCAGAATGTTGTAAGCTGCAATTTGCTCGAAAACTCGTTGTGTAATGGGAATCGTTGGGGCCTTGTATTCGATGATCATCTTGGGCCGAAGGTGACGGTCGTATAGCACGCTGTCGGCACGAAGTTGCTTGTCGCCTACCCGCAAAGGCACCTCGTTGGCCAACAATGTCTGTGGGTACCCCAAGTGTTCGATGAGATAATGAATGAAACTTTGGCGCACCCACTCTTCCGGGGTCAATGCCACATAGCGTCGGCGCAGCACGTCGAGGACGCGCGGATGCTCGCGCGTGCCCTGCAATTTTATGTCGAAGGAGGGAAGGTTTAACGGAATCATTTTATTATCTTTGCATGTAGTTCTTGTGCAAAGATAGTCAATTGGCACGAGATTTTGCAATAATCAACAAGAAGAAATATGCCGGAAAAGAGGCCGAGCGTCACCTTCGACGCCATTATGAAGGACCTGAAGGAGGGTCATTACGCACCTATTTATATATTAATGGGTGATGAATCGTATTACATCGACCGGATAAGCGACTACATCCAGGAACATGTGCTGACTCCCGATGAGCAGGCTTTTAACCAAACCGTGGTTTTCGGAGCAGATGTCAATGCTGCGGGCATCGCCGACATGGCCATGTCTTATCCGATGATGGCCAGTCATCGGGTGGTGATTGTGAAAGAGGCGCAGGCTCTGCGATCGTTCGAACGATTGGAGAAATATGCAGAGAAACCGTTGGCCTCGACCATCTTGGTCATCTGTTACAAGAATGGTTCCATTAACCGTCGGCTGAAATTTGTGTCTGCGGCCGAACGGGCGGGAGTGGTGTTCGAGAGCAAAAAGCTCAAGGATTACCAGTTGCCCACTTTCATCCGCGATTACCTGAAAAAGAAAAACGCGTCGATCGACGACAAGAGTGCAAGTATGCTCGCTGACCATATCGGCTCCGACCTGAACCGCATGATGTCGGAACTCGACAAATTGCTTATCTCGCTGCCTGAGGAGGATAGGCGAGTGACGCCGAGTGTTGTCGAGAAGAATGTTGGCGTGAGCAAAGACTTCAACGCCTTTGAGTTTCGCAATGCCATCATCAACAAGGATGTTTTTAAGGCAAATCAGATAATCAAATATTTTAACAGCAATCCGAAAGCTGGTTCGTTGTATTCGCTCCTCCCATTCCTTTTTAGTTTTTTTCAGAACTTGATGGTAGCTTTTTACGCCCCCAATTCCAGCGATCCGCAGAGCCTCGCAGGGTATCTCGATTTGCGTTCCACATGGGGTACGAAAGACTATCTTGCTGGCATGAGAAATTACTCGGGAAGAAAAACTCTTCAAATTTTGGAGAAACTACGCGAGATTGATGCCAAAAGTAAGGGTTTGGACAACCCAAATACCGATGCAGGCGACCTTATGAAGGAGCTAATTTTCTTCATTTTGCACTGATTTTTATCCAAAAAACGTGGATTTCCGCTCTAGAATGGTGAAGCTCCACGACCTCGTTTTTTAGGCCTAACTCCGTGAGAATAGGGGAGTTTGGCCTATTTTTATGCTCTTGAGAATCGCGTATTTGAAAGCGATTCGTACCGTTGTTAGGAATATCTTCTCTATTTCGATTCTTCGTTATTTTTGCCCCCGCGGATTCATTGTTAACACTTGTTTGCATTTAATAAAACGAAATACGAAACATTAAACCCAAATCACGCGGTTGTTAATTTGATATTTCGGATTTCGAAATTCGAAGAAAATGCTTCGGGATGCAAAATATCGAAAGATTCTAAATCGCGAATCATCGCATTTCAAAATTCGCATTGATAATTATACACACGTGTTATGTTGTTTGTAAAAGCCTTATTATTAGCATAATACAACTTTTCGAATAACTATAATTGGTACAAACGATAAAGTTTTTGCTTGCGAAACATGCATAAATGCCATTTTAGATGTCAAACCGTTCCATATATCCCTATTTTAACCAGTTAGTTACCAAAAATTGCTCTAAAAAGCCTTATAGTCTACAATCAGCAGGTAATTCGGATTTTAATATTTGAATCCATTGTGGCATAAGTTGTAAATTTGTTCATTCGAAATGCCAAATCGCAAAGTAAAACTTTATGTTTTTAAATTCCTTTCGATATAGTTGGATATTTCAAATTTATGTTTTAACTTTGCAAATCGTAGGCGAGAGCCCCTTTTTAGGCCCTAAAGCCTCGTTAAGTACAATTTGTCTGGTATGAAAGATCGAATCAAGAAAATCATGGAGTCGAATCACATGACTCAAAAAATCTTCTCGCAGTTCACCGGAATCTCCGAGGGATCGTTGAGCGGTGTGCTCAATAACAAGACTCGTCCCACCCTTCAGATGGTTGACGCCATTCACAAGCATTTCCCCCAAGTCTCGTTGGAGTGGCTGCTGTATGGTGTTGGTTCGATGGAGAGTGGCTCGGCCACCTTAGACGATGATATCAGCGAGGCTCGTCCTTCGGGAATTCCAGGCGATCCGTCTTCCTCCTCCCCTCTCCTTTTTGACATGTCTCAGCAGCCTGCTGAGCCACGTTATGTAGGCGACCCTTCTGGGCTTACCCAAAACCAAGTCAAATATATTGACAGGCCGCAACGCAAGATCACGGAGATACGCATCTTCTATGATGATCAAACTTGGGAGACTTTCACCCCCAAGAAGTAAGTTGTGCAGGTTCAAAATCAGGTCAGACCCAAGTGGTTTTGGCCTGTTTTTTTATCCGCTCAATCCCGTTTCGTCGTCCTTCCATTTCCGTTCCTGCTTCTCATCTTTCTCGTTCCGTTCGTTCTGTTTTCCCGTTTCGTCGTCCTTCCATTTCCGTTCCTGCTTCTCATCTTTTTCGTTCCGTTCGTTCTGTTTTCCCGTTTCGTCGTCCTTCCATTTCCGTTCCAACTTCTCTTCTTTCTCGTCCCGTTCGTTCTGTTTTCCCGTTTCGTCGTCCTTCCATTTCCGTTCCTGCTTCTCATCTTTCTCGTCCCGTTCGTTCTGTTTTCCCGTTTCGTTGTCCTTCCATTTTCGTTCCACCCTTCCACCATCTCCAAACCGTTTGTGTTCGTTTGTCGTTTCTCTCTCCTCCTATTTCCTTTTTGTTGAACTCTTGTCGTTATTCTTCTTCTCTCGGTTTTCCATAAAGTCCATTCAAGTTTTGGGGTTTGTTTGGCGTTTGGTCCTATTGCGTGTATTCAGGAGTTTGCTAAATGGCTTTTATGAGTACTTGGTAGTATGCCTCAGTCCCATTGCTTTTCTCGCCAAAGATATTCCCGGAAGATGCGGTGTAGACCTTAAGTTGTATTGCAGAACACCTTTAGTTGTTATTGCATAACCTCTGGTTCGGGTATCGAAGCTATTGGTGATAATAGTTGTCGTTGCGTTTTTTGGCTAAAAAGTTGTGTCGGGATTTCCGTTAAACTAGAGGTTGTTCCAGCCGTTTAGTAGAGATTTTGGTGGCTCGACTGAGACGAGCCTTTACCAAAAGGCATGTATCGTGTTGCGAAAAGGCATGTTTCGAGACTCGATCGGGCGTGTTTTGTCTTTTCCTGATTTCACTTGTCAGTTTTTACCCTGGTTTACTATAATG
>NZ_JAXVAE010000133.1:0-21573 GCF_037460745.1 Hallella sp.
TTAAATATCAAATATATAACTATAGTTAAGCGATTAATATCGCATCACTAGTATAATTTGATCAAAAACTCAAGGGCAAACAACCACGAAAGGTCCTGCATGGGGCAAAACGGAAGTCATCAGACTTGGAAGCGACGGCATCGATCTAAAGGGCTTATCTTTGGGAAAGGCCCCAAAAGGCGAAAGGTGCGCATAGCCAAACGAATGGCAATGCGCACCTTTTATAATATGGTAAAAGGGGAAGCGATTACTTCACGACCTTGCGACCAGTGTTGGTAATGAACACACCATGGCCCGTGGGGTTGACGCGGCGACCCTGGAGGTCGTAGTACTTCGTGGCCTTCTGCTGGTCGACGGTGGCATCCTTGATGCTGTTGGGAACAGCGATGGTGGTCTCGTCGAACTTCCAGATGGCGGCACCCCACTCGATGGGCTTGAGGATGACCTTCTGGAAGGCGTTGGGGTTGATGTACCAACCTAAGGCGCCAGTCTTGGCAATGATACGCAAGCCAAACTTCGAAGCGTCCTCAGCGCAGGTGAACTCATCGACCATCCACGAATAGGACGTGCCGGTCTTGATGGCAGCAGCATCGGAGACGGTGGCGGGATAAGCGGCCTTCTTGGTGAGCTTATTGATGAGCTCGATGGTGCCGTCGGCGTTCTTCTTGACCTGCCACAGGTAACCATCACCGTCGCCACTGGTGGCGGGAGCGATGTTGCCGCTGGCGTCGGCCTTGGCGTAATAGTTGGTGAACCAGGCGTTGCGCACCTTATAATACACATCCTCCTTCAAGGCGTCGATGGCCGAGAGGCGGGGCATGGCGAGGAACTGGGCGTAGATGTCGAAGAACTGCTTATAGGTGGCCTCCGACACGGCGCCTTCGGCCAATGCGACCTTGGCTGGAGTGATAAGGCTCTCTGTCAGGAACTCGAGTGCCTCCTCGGTGGGCTCATTGGCCTTGCCGGGGTTGGCGGTGAGGATCACGTGGTTGGCCTTCTTCACCAAGCCCTGGAGCTGAGCGGTGAAGTCGGTGACCTCTACGATGAACCATGTGCCAGGATAACAGACGGCGCCGTTGTTGCCGGTCTTGACATAGCCTGTGCAGTCGGCTGTCAAGAGGGCGGTGGCGCTGGTGCCCAACGTGAGGGCGCCGGGAACGTAGGTGTACTTGCCGCTGGCCTTGGTGGCCAACGCGATGGTGAGCATGGTTCCCTGCTCAGCGAGTGTGGCATTGGTGCCATTGGTCTTAGAGAGCACCAACTGTTGGTTCTTCAACACATTGGTGAGACGGAAAGCATTGCCCTCGGCCTTAAACTGCCAGAGCTCCTCGGGCTCCACCTGCGGGGTGTAGTGGAAACGGATGTTCTGGCCATCACAATAGGCAGTGGAACCGGCATACTTGGCCTTGTAATAGGTAGAGGCTGACACCAACTGATAGGTCTTACCTTCCTGAGGAAGGACGATGTTGGCTTGCTTGTAAGCGGCGATCTCGGCGGTCAGGGCTGTGAGCAGTGAAGCATCATCAACCTGACCCTTCAGGGCGTTGTAGGCAGACACGAGCTTGTCGTACTCCTCCTGGGCGGGGAAGCCCACCTGACCGGGCTTGGAAGCCTCGATGATGGCCTTAGCCTCGTTGAGAGCGGTCTCAGCCTCGGTGTAGTCAGGCTCTTCGAAATAATGGGTGGCGTAGGTCAATCCCTTGGCGTCGAGAATGTCGCGGTTGAGCTGCAAACGCTGGTAGAAATTGATGAAGCTTTTCTTGGAGGCTGGCAACCAACCGGTCTCGGAGAGCGCCAACAGACGGGGCAGGAGCTGATACTCGAGCTCGATGCTGTCGTTACAGGTCTCGGTCCACATGTTGCCTTGCACGCCCAAGCAATACTCTTCGCGGCCTGAAAGCGCGCCTGCGGGGTTGACACCATAAACTGTCTCAACGGTGTTGACCCAGTTGTCGCCCCAACCACCTTGGTACTTCTCATTGACATCGACGCGACTCAGGGGCACCTGCATCATATCGAAGTAAAGCGACTGGTAGGGAACGACGATGCTCTTGAAGCCCTTGTCGGCGGCCTCCTTACTCTTGTTGATGTTGTTCCACGCCATGATGACGGGCTTCACGGTGTTGTCGCTGTTCCAATGGGCCAGGAGCTCATCCCAGCAAACAATGTCCTTTTTGTAGTTTTCCTTGAGGTAGATGCCGAGCTTCTCAACGAGCCACGACTGCAACTGGTTGACGCCACTGAGGCCCTCCTGCTCCACGCGTTTGAGGCAGTCGGCGTTGTTACGCCACTGGTCGGTGGGGCACTCGTCTCCACCAAGGTGGATATACTGGAAGGGGAACACCTCGGCCACATGGCCCAGCACGCACTTAAGGAAATCGATGACCTCGTCCTTGCCCACGTTGAGCACATCCTTGGAGATGCCACCATCGATACGCACCTCATAGTTCTTGGTGGGGTCGCAACTGAGCTCGGGGTAAGCGGCCACAGCGGCCACCATGTGACCAGGAAGGTCAATCTCGGGCATGATCTCAATGTTACGGTCCTTGGCATAAGTCACGATCTCACGAAGGTCGTCGAGAGTGAAGAACATGCCACGGCCATACTCGGTGTCGTCGAAGAAATGGGCGGAACCACCAGCATTGGAGAACGATCCCTTGCGAACGCTGCCTACGGTGGTGAGCTTGGGATATTCGGGGATTTCGATGCGCCAACCCTGGTCGTCGGTGAGATGCCAGTGGAAGCGGTTCATCTTATAAGAAGCCATGACGTCAAGCACACGCTTCACCTCGGCCTTCGAGAAGAAGTGGCGAGCCACATCGAGCATATAACCACGATGGCCAAACTGGGGCTGGTCGGCAATAGCGACGCAGGGCACGCTCCAATCGAGATCGGGGGCTGCCTGGGTGCCATAGATGGCATGGGGCATGAGTTGCTTCAGGGTTTGCAACGCATAGAAGAAGCCTGTGGAATCGGCGGCGGTGATACGGATGCCCTCTGCGGTGACGTTGAGGGTGTAAGCCTCGTGGGCCAGCGAAGCATCGGTTGTCATGAGGATGGCACTTGTGGTGGCAGCGGCATTGTTGACGCTCAGCGTGATGCCAGCCACAGCCTGAAGCTGCTGGGCGAATTCTGTAGCGTAACGTGTGGTGGGCTCATCGACTGCCAAAATGTTAACGAGAGAACGGAGCGAAAGGGTGCCCTCGTTGCGCGTTACATTGGCGGGATAAGGAATGAGGGGCAGCGGACTGACGCCAGAAAGCTCGTCGGCATCGACAAACTGGAAGGGCTGGTTGCCGTCGGCGCGGTCATTCCAAAGGCCAATCTCCTTGCCAACGCCTGCTCCACCCCACTGGTTCATATAGACGCCAGTGTTGTTCTTGAGTGAGAGCACCCAACCACGGTCTTTGTAGGTGGTATTGGTCGTGGTTTGCCAAACGAAACGTTTGTTGTTGTTGGGATGCGTGCCAGCACGGAACATGCCATTGGTCGAAGCCGATGTGGTGTAGAGTTGCAGGCCGTTCTTGCTGATAAGGGTGTAACCGCTATTGGAGCTACCCTCAATCTTCCAAAGCTGAGAAGCCTTGCCCGTGGGAATGCCCACATGCACGTTGGTGCCATCGGTGGATGCCTCAAGCACGCCCTCGCCGTTGAGGAACTGAAGCAGGTACCAATGCGTTTCACCGGAGGTGCTCACCTTCGGTTCGACAGGTGCGGCTTGCAAATGCAAAACGCCCATGAGGAACATGAGCAACGTAAGTAATTTTTTGGTCATAAAGTTAGGTTTAACGTTTGGTTAGCAGTGGTATGATTAGGTAGTAGGCAAGCGGTGGCGGAGATCTGCCCACAACACTTGGGGTTGTCGGTTACCTTCGCTCGAATTGACGCTGCTAACACCGCCAAAACAAACAAAGCCGAAACTTGAGGCAAAGTTAAAAAGAATTTCTCACATAGCCCCCACCCTTTTCATCTTTTATAAACCATACCCACAAAAAACATCATAACAACAGACAGGAGGCGCACTCGTGGTCTCCGTCACAGAGAAAGAACCGGTATTCGTTTGAGAAATGGGTAGAATAAAAATCCCTGCCGGCTTTGCGCCGACAGGGATCATTATGAAGAGAAGTTGAAGTTTAATTGAACGGCAAGAACCAGTTGCGCTCCTGAGTCAGGTCGATGGCCGGATTCTTGAACGCAAGCTTGCGAGCCAACCACATGCCACCATAGTTGGCACCGCCAAAGTCGGCAGCATTCTTGTGGCGAGCGATACGCGTGAGGTCGCCGAAACGGTTGCCCTCGAAAGCGCTCTCGAGCGCATACTCATCGCAGATCAGATCCTCAACAGCGTCGATGGCAGCAGGGCCATAGAGGAAGGTGCTATCAACAGCACCACTCTCGAGGTTGCCAAGCTCAGCACGCTTCTTCATAATCATAAGAGCATACTGATAACTTGAATACTGGCCCTCAACAGCCTCACCGCAACCACGTGAGTGGATACCAAAGTTACCCGGAGAAGAGGTGGTTTGAGCGCTACCCGGAATGCGAGAGAAGTAATAGTTGTACTCGTTAGACAAGAACGGGATCGTGGTTGTGAGCATGGTACGCGTGGTGTCGCGCAGATAACCCGATGCCACATGGGTGACCGAGTCGACCGTGTAAGTGGCGCTCTGCAACTGACCATAGCCAATACCGTCCTTCAGGATGGCGAAGGCTGCATCGGGATAACCCATGCGGTTGAGAGCCTCTGCCAAACGCAGGTATACAACACCAGCACGATAGATGTTGATGTTTCCACTCTTGTACTTCTGCATAAGGAAGAACGTAGAGTCGGTCTTCGTCACAGACAACAGTGTGTACTGACGACGCATGTCGCCCAGAGGCACCGCTGACACCGTCTGAGAATTAGAACCTTCAGGCTGGTAGTAGTAGTCCTGCTTATTAGACAGGTTCATATAGGCTGACGAGGGATCGATCTGGCGTTCCAACACATACTGGGAAGCGGCATTATAAACGCCTGTACCCTGGAAGATAGAGGTCGTATCCACTTCGGTTGTGTAGTAGTCCCAACCAAAGAGCTTAGGCAGATTGGTGGTGGTACCACGCAATGAGTTGACACCCATAGGAACATAGGTAATCACGTCCATACTCTGCGTAAGTTTGAAGGCTCCGCTCCAAGTAGAAAACATTTTGGGGTAAGTCATATCAGAAGGAAACTTCTGATTGTTGGGGTAAGTGTAACCGCGAGAAGCCACAACCATATAGTTGCCAGTGGTGAGATGCTGGTCGCGGATGTAATTCCAATAGCTCTTGGCAGCCTTCTCATACTGGTTGGTCTCAAGATACATGTCACCCAGCACCAAGTCGACAGGGAACATCGTCTGCTTGGTGACAACGTCCTTCTGCTCACCGGCGTTGGTCTTACCGGCATCGATCGTACCATAGTTAGGCACCCCGATGCCGCTGAACTTCTCGAGCTCAGGAGCCAAGGCGTCGACGATGCCGCGCAGATCCTTCTTCACACCAGCAGATGCTTCCTCAGCCTCAGAGATTGAGGTGATGGGGTTGGTGAAGAAAGGCACGGTGCCGTAGATCTTGGCCAGCTGCATGTAAGCCCATGCACGGATGCTCAGCGCCTGAGCATACTCCATGCGAGCCACAGGGCGCGAACCCGTCATCAGCGTGGTGTCGCGGTGAGCAACATAGTAGTTACAGTTGTTGATGACACGGTACCACACATAAGCAGAGTCGTACTTGTTGGAGGTATCGTATGAGAAGTTGTAGAGCTCACGCAGGTCGGTCTCCGTGTAGTGGTTGGTGGCCGTGAGGTCACCGCGCATCTCACCGACCAGCACATACTGGTCGATGGCTTGCTGCACACCCTTGAGGATACCTAAGGTGTAGAAGATGGAGTCCGTCTTCTGGTCGAGTGCAGGATTGAACACCTGCCTATTTGACTCCGTCTCCATCAAATCCTGACAGCTCGAGAAAACCAAGAGGCTGCAAAGATAGAAAGGCAGAAGGGCCAAACCCAAACCTTTAAATCTGAATGTATGATTGAATGTTTTCATTGTTATGAAATCTTTTTGGTTCGTAGAGAGTTACAGGTTGATACGGAGACCGAATGTGAACGTGCGGCTAAGAGCCACGTTGCCCGGATCGATACCCTGGTAGAGGACGCTATTGGTAGCCGAGAACTCAGGATCGCCACCCAGATAGTGGGTAAGTGTGAAGAGATTGTCGGCCTGAGCCCAGATGCTGAGACCCTGCAACCAAGAGAGGTTTACAGGCACCTTATATGTAAGGTTCAGAGTCTTCAGACGCAGGTAGCTGCCATCCTCGATCCAACGGTCGCTGAAGCGGCTGTTGCCCATGGGGTCGTTGTAGTTGAGGCGAGGCATATCAGTCTGCTGACCCTCGTAGCGCCAACGGTTGTTGACCGCTGTGGTCTGATTCCAGAAGTTGCTGCCACTCTCGAGCAGTGAACGCTGGTAGTTGAACACGTCGTTGCCGAGGCTGTAGTTGAAGCCGAGGCTCAGCGTGAAGTTCTTCCACATCACGTTAGCGAAGATGTTACCATAGATATCGGGGTTGGGGTTACCGATGATGGTCTTGTCGGCCTCGCTGATCTGACCGTCGCCGTTCAGGTCTACGAAGTGGACGTCGCCAGCCACGAAGTTCTTGTGAGCGCCCGTAGCGTCGACCATGTAGAGATAACCGTCCTTGCCTGCAGCCTTGGCCTCAGCGTCGTTAGAGAACACGCCTGCAGTCTTGTAACCGTAGAACACGCCTGCAGCCTGACCGATGATGGTAGCCACGTTGTCGATGCCATAGACGCTGCTGGTGAAACCAGAGGCGTTCTGCTGACCGTCTACCCAAAGCTTCTTATCGTTAGGCAGCGACTTGATCTTGTTGCTGTAGTGACCCAGGCTTGCACCCATCTCGATGTTGAAGTCCTTCGACACAACAGGCTTACCGCTAAGGGCAACCTCGAAACCAGTGTTGTCGAGCGAACCACCATTGCTCCAGTAGTTGTTGATACCGGCAACAGGGTTGTTGAAGCTCTTCAGGGTGAGCAGGTTGCTGGTGTGGTGCTTATAGAAGTCGAAGCTCAAACCAACGCGGTTGTTGAAGAGGTACGACTGCAAACCAACGTTGAACTTACCAGTCTTCTCGTAAGAGATCTTATCGTTACCGATGTTGCTGAGCTGTGCATAGTTGGCACGGTTCAAGTAAGTACCGACAGTGAACGAGGTGCGAGCGGCATAGTTGTTGATGTCGTCGTTACCGCTGATGTCGTAACCGGCGCGAACCAACAGGTAGTTGATAGCGTTGGTCTTGGGGAACCATGACTCGTTGGTGACGTTCCAACCCAACTGGATGCTGGGGAAGATGCCCCACTTCACACCGAAGAGGCCAAGGCCCTCAGAGTTCTCACCAAAGCGGCTGCTTGTCTCAGCGGCCAATGTGGCGTTCAAGAAGTAACGGTTGCGATAGTTGTAGTCAACATTAGCATACCATGTAGCCGACTTCCATGTGTCGTCGACACCAGTAGCCTCGGTGTAAGTCATGTTGGCCGAGATGTTCGGCTGCTTATCGTTACCACCCGTGGTGTACTGACCGGTAGGATTGCTCGTGTCGTAAGCGAACGACGTGAAACGGAAACCACCGTAGATGTCGAGGAAGTGAGCACCCAGCTGCTTGGTCCACTGCAGGCGCGTGTCGCTCATGACGCTTGTCTGCTTAGAGAAAGCCGACTTACTCATGTTCTGCACACGACCCAGGCCCTCGATCAGGAAGGTGGGCATGCCGTTGATAGGACGATAGTAGCGCTGAGAGATACGGTCGAGCGTATAGTTGAAGGTCTCCGTCAACTTCAGGTCTTTGGTGAACTGATAGGTCGGAGCGATCACAGCGTAGAACTGAGTGTTCTCCACGCGGTTCTTGTTGATGGCCTCACCATTGGCCAAGAGAGCGGTGGGGTTACCCAGCGTCAGCGTCTCATCGATACCGGTCAGGAAGTTGTCGGCACCAGCGAGCGTGCTTGAGAGCTTACCGTTGCTGTTGTAGGTGTACGGGCTGAGGATAGGAGCCTTGATCAGACCGAGGAAGATCGGTGATGACACAGGACCTGCAGTGAGATCCTCGGCTGCACCATTATCGAACACGTCGCGGTTGAGCTTCACGAAGGCCATGTCGAACTTGGTAGTCAGGTTCTTGATGACGTTGATATCGGTGTTGAAGCGCACGTTCAGACGGTTGAATCCGTTCTTACGAGCTGTGCTCTGCGCGTCGGTGTAACCAAGCGAGAGGTTATACATACCAATGTTATCACCACCCTGCACGTTGATGGAGTAGTTCTGCGTCATGGCAGTGTGATAAACCTCCTTCGACCAGTCGGTGTCGTTGTGGTACATATTATAATAGTAGCTCTTGGGATCATCGATCAAGAAGCCGATGTGGTCGGGAGTCACCTTGCTGCTGATGTTCGGATAGGTACCGAGCATCTCAGAGGCATACAGGCGATAATCCGAAGCGTTCATCATATCGGGCAACTTAGGCATGGTGGTGACACCTACGCCGATGTTGGCATCGATACGAGTGGCCATAGAGTGACCGCGCTTGGTGTTGATGAGGATAACACCATTACCACCCTTGGCACCATAGAGAGCCGTTCCGTTCTTCAGCACCTGCACACTTTCGATATCATCAGGATTGATGTTGAGCAACAGGTTGTTGAAGTCACCATAGTGAATCATTGTACGGGTAGACTGCATGTCGCGCACAATGCCGTCGACCACAAAGAGAGGCTGGGCATTGGAGTTGAGCGAGTTGAGACCACGGATGAACATGGCGCCACCGTAGCCAGGGCCGCCATTGCGGGTGATGGTGCGAACATCGGCACCCATGGTGTTCTGGATATCGGTCTCCACGCTCTGCGACGTGGTGTGCTTCACAGTCATGGCACGATCAGCTAGAATATCGGTGCTGGTGCCATACATCTTACCGAAGTGGTCTGCAAGCATCTTCACCGTAATGCCTTCCTTGCTCACAGGAACCTGCTGAGAGAGGAACTGCGGAGCGTGGAAATAAAGAGCCGTAGCGAAGGTAGGCACCTTAATGGTGAACTCACCCTTCTCATTGGTCATGGCTGCGTAATGAATATCATTGAGTGTCTGGACCTGGATACCAGCCAAGGGCTGGTTGGTGACGGCGTCGACCACCGTACCTTTCACCTCCATGGTGGGATACTTGTCCTTCCTTACGACAGGCGCCTTCTTCTTGACAACAACGGTCTCAGCTCCATCATCATAAGTGGCATCATCCTGAGCCATGGCAGGTAAGCCCATGGTTGAGGCAAGGAGGATGCTCAAGCAAAGAATATGGTTTCTTTTCATTTTCATACAGATTTAAAAGTGAGACTTAATCAATTTCATGTTGATATTTGTATCCAGGATGCTCCTTGATGTAGTTGTCGAGATCCTTCGGCACGAGCATGATGTAGTCGATGCGGAGGTTACGGTCGTACGGGCTCACGTTCGGTTTACCCGTGGCGCGGCTGTTGATACGAATGTAAGGAGCATAAGATGCCTGTGTGACGTTGCTGATACCTGTGCCGAAATAGCAGAGGGGGAAGGTGAAGTCGCCCACATAGACGGTATCGACCTTCGTGATGTCGCTTTGGAACAACGATGTCTTACCCACCTTCAATACCTGCTCCTGGGGCTTACCCTTCAGGTCGTTGTAACCCATGGTAACCTGCACGATGTTAGGACGCACATTGTCGGTGTAAGTGCTGGCGTTGATGTTCTCAGGAACGAAGCAAACATAAACCGCATACGTTGTAGAGCGCACCTCCGGGAGGTAGAAGATGGCCTCGGGGTTAGAAGCCGGAGCTGACGGTGTGACAGTCAGGTAATAGCCGTTAGACACATTACCCTGGATGTCGGGATTCTGCTCAGCCTTCGAGATGGGCACAATCGTCGTTGCACCAGCATTGTACGACTTAGCTGCACCATACTCACCCTGAATCTTAATGATGGGGTTGTAGGTAAGCCAAGGACGCAAGCGGAGCGAATCGGTGAGCCACATGCTACCATTACTCTTATCAATGCGGCGAGCATCTGCAAACATGTCAGAAGCGTCGTTGCCATAGAAGATAGAGCGGTCGGTGTTGACCAGCGAGTCGACGCTGAGCTGAGCGCCAGTCTGCAGATCGTTGAGCACACGATTGTGGTAAAGGTTGTTGTTGAAGAACAGGTCCTTACAAATCATGTAATGAATGATAGAGTCGTTGAGCAGATCGAAATCGAGCTTGGTAGAACCCGTATCATAGTTCTCTGCAGTGGCCTTCTTCAAGTTAGTCTGCGGAATGTCCTTCACGAATGTGAACGGCTTGTAATTGAAGCAGCTCTTCACAGACTTGTAAGCCTTCTGCCAGGCCTCGTCGGAGGGCAGCAACATGGTGTAGTTGGAGTCCTCAAGATGGATCATGGCTTTGTGCAGATAGAGCAGTATGTTCTGCTCCACGAACACTGAGTCGAGATAGGTCAGACGACCATCGACCACAGGACCCTTCACGCTATTAGCCTCATCCAAGACCTTCTGGTCGTAGTTGTGGAAATAGCGGCTGATAGAGTCGATAGGCAACGCCATAGAGTCGAGGCTCTCGAACAGGTTGGCCATGTAATTCACCATACCGTTGGTGACATGGAGCATACCGTTAGACGAAGCCACGTTAGGCGAGACGACCTCCACACCATTGAACGTATAGGTGCCATTGCCCATGAAAGGCATCACCTTCTTGTTGAGCATGGTAACAGCAGCGTCGACACTACCCGAAGCGGGATAGTTGAAACGAGCCACGTGGTTCATGGCGAAGTGCTGCTTCAGGTTGTTAAGGGGCAGCGCATTGAGCGAGTCGTAATTGAACGTGCCGTTGAGCGGCGCCCAAACCGTATAGGTCTGCGTGGTGTTGATCACCTCGTCGTAGCCAGCCTTGTGCATGAGGTCGGCAAACTGAGAGAGGTTGGCATTGGCCTTAACATTCTCCCAAATGGTTTCTGAAGCCGAACCACTGACGCCATTGTTGTCGTAGTGGTCGTCCCAGTCAGAGCAAGCCGTGGTCATGGCCCCCGCTGCGAGGAAGGCCATGGCTACTGCTGCATTTCTGTATATCTTGTTATTTTTCATCTGTTATGATTTTGAAGCGGTTTAATACATGTCCTCCAGGTAACGAGAGTTGTTGTATATGTAAGCCGGAACGATCTCAATGTAGTCGAGATACGGCTGCCACTGGTCGCCCTCAAGCACCGACTTGATACGGAGCCAGTTGTCGCCCTGCTTCAGCTCGTGGCGAGTAACGATGCGGCGGATGTTGTTGTTCAAGCCACGCATCGGAGTGGTACCAGCCTTTGTTGTGAAGTAGAGCGGACCACGCATCCAACCGAGGTTACGCATTGCCTTATCGCTCTCAACACCGAGGTCCTCGAGAAGCGTGTACTGGCACCAACCCGTAGAAACGTCAGGAGTACCATCCTGGTTCTGCTGAGGAATGAGTCGCTCGTCGACAGGGATATCGAGGGCTTCCATCTTGGTACGGTTGTTGGTTCCCTCACCGAGGTAGAACTGATACATACCACGCTGATCGTTGGTAGACAGACCCAGACGGATCTCGTAAACGCCATCGGGAACAGGAGGCAGACGGAAGGCCACATCGTAAGTACCCTTACCGTTGAACTCATCGCCCTGGTAGTTGTACCAGCTGCTTTCACCGGGGAGGTAGAGCAGACGCGTGTTCTCGCCGTTGTAAAGAATCAGGTGCTCAGGAGAGAAGTCGGTAGGAATACGAACATAGTCGCCCGAGAGGTTACCGTCCTTACCCGACACACCATCGTTGAGTGCCTTGACCTCCTCGTAAGTGGGGCAACGGAGAGAAGCCGACATCATCTCAGGAATCAGGGCCGTGAAGTCCATACGGATACGCTCATTGAGCACACCCTTCGGAACCCACTCCTCGTATACCATCATATCAGAGATCGGATGGATATAACCATTCAGCGCCTGGATGTTGTTCTTCATAACCTCGATACCGGCGTGGCCTTCGACCACCTGGTGGATACCATCGGAACCCAAGGCAGCAATCTGGTCGGTCAGCGTGTTGTTGGCCTCGTAACGGTTGATGAAGATCTTACCCGCAGCCACCTTGGCAGAGCGGAGCGTCTTGAACAACGTCTTAGGCAACATGGTCTCCCAATAGTCGTAGAGAGGCACACCACTCACCTCGTTGTAGCTGGTCACCAACTTGTTGTAAGGCACACGCAGCTTGGCGATGTGGTAACGCAGGAACATGTTCAAGCAGTTGTAAGGGCTGCGATAATCGTCGCCCGTGCTCACCTTCACACCCTTGTTGCGATAGTAGTCGTACCATCCTGTACCCGGGTCAGCACAATGCTCATACACACGGTTGGCGTAAGCGATGAGGTCGTTGATGTCGTTGATGCCATGCTTCTTGAGCACCGAGTCGGTCTCAGCGAAAATGGTGTAACCGAGGACGGCCTTCTCAGGGCAATAGAACTTATAGGTAGCTGCGTTCGAGGGAACGGTGGTCTTGCGCTCCACGTCGAGGAGCGAATCCTCAAGACCCGTGAGGTCGATGGCAGCCTTCCAGATGGTGAACAGGTCGGGATGGTTGGACATCTCACCCGTCACCAACAAGTTGCTTCGGCGAAGCACGTTGTCGACGATGTGGATCACACCATTCTCCATCTCATTATCCATCTTGGTAATGAGCGAGTAGGAGTTGACAACCGTTCTACCCGACACCGAGTCGATGCTGGTGTTGACGTCGCGTCCGAGCATGGTGCGGATGGTCATACCGTTCTGCATGTTGATGGCCATCACCTCAGAGGCAGCGAGGTGGAACTTGGCGATATCGTTGCAGAGCGAGTCGCTCAGACCCTCAAGGCCGGGAGCGGTCATTCCGTTGTGCTCAATCTTACAAGAAGTGTCAGCGTACAGGCTGTCGATGTATGCCATCACAGCCTCGTTGGTAGGAGCGAAGCACGTGTAGGTACCGTATGCAGACAGGATCTTATCCATGCCGGCACGCTTGAGGATATAGTTGAAGTTGCTGAAGGAATCGGGGCGGTTGGCCAGGTAACTCTCAATGGTCTCACCGGTAAAGGTGTAGAGGTTATCCTCGTCAAGATCCTCCTTACAGCTGGCCACAAAAAGCAGCGCGGGCAACATCAAAAGTGCAGCCAGTCTGCATGCAAGCTTATGATATACTGTAGTGTTCATTGTCTTTAGTTTTTACTTGAGGTTTCATTATCCGAATAGACCGGGTTCTGCTTCAGCAAGAGGTTCACGTGAATCTCACGCCTTGCGATAGGCCAGTAGAGGAACGGCTCGGTCTTCATCTTGTAGGCCACGGCGTCACCACCGGTATCATACTTACGCACGATGACGCTGGTGAACTTACGGGGCAGTGAAGGCCATGTCGTGACATCAGCCAACTTCTGACGGCTGTTCACGCCATCCATGTGGCGATAAGCGTAACGCACCAGGTCGAACCAACGCTTGCCCTCGAAGCAGAGCTCACGCTCGCGCTCGCAGAGCACCAACTCTTCCATACCCACCTTCGACTTGAAGTCGGTGAATGTCAAGGTATCCTTGGCAGTCTGCAGCATAGAACGCTTGTTGACGGTCTGAACGAGGTCGAAAGCGCTACGAAGCACAGACGAAGAGTCGTTGGTAGCCGTTTGCACCAGAGCCTCAGCCTTCATGAGCATCACGTCGGTGAGACGGTACACAATCCAGTTGCGCTGGTAGGGGAAGAAGTTGTTACCAGTCTTCTCTTCACCCTTGTTACGATTTTCGATATCAGTGAGATCGCCACGTCTTGAAACGAACTTACGGATCTCCAGCTGCAACGCCTCAGCACTGTTAGCCAAGTAAACGTTGTTCCACATACGGTAGTCGTTCTTGCTATGGTAAATCTTAGTACCAGAGAGCGAGTTGGCGTCAGTGCTGGGCGAGTTGAAGAGCTGCGAAGCCTCCACGTTACCGCTGGCATCGTGCTGGCCTTCAGTACCCGACATATCATAATAGTTCTCCAGGGCCGTGTTAGAGTTGTGGTCGCCATCGTACTGCCACTCTAAGATGCTCTCAATAGAGTTGTTGTTGCTTAACATAGTCGACACGAAACGACCATCGGTGAGATGGTACTGGTCAGCTTCAGCACCGCCGACCGACGCTCCGTGATTCTCCCTATAGTACTCATCCTTCGACTTGATGACCTTATCGGCATACTCGATGCAGCTCTCATAGTCGCTCTGGTCGTGGTTCATAGAGGCGCGCCAGAGATAGATGTCGGCCAACATGGCGTACACAGCGTCGCGCGTGATGTAACCCTTGTTACGCCAGTTGTTGTAACCGTAAGCTCCTGAGCGCATCACAATCTTCTCAGCCTCCTTGAGGTCTTTGATACAGAACGTGAGCACGCTGTCGGGGCACATCTGTGCCACCTGCATCTGCTGGTCGTCGTCCTCGTAGCTCTGCGTGGTGTAGGGCACGTCACGGAAAGCGCGAACGAGATAGAAATAGCAGAGTGAGCGCAGGGCCAACATCTGTCCGCGAACGGCGTCATAGTCGCCCTGTGTGAACTCAGGATCCTCGTCCATCACGCCAGCAGCGTGGTTGAGGACAATGTTACAACGGTTGATGACGTTGTAGAAGCCCGACCATGAGTTGTAGCCGTTAGAAGGCAACAGGTTCATGGCCAACACGTTATCGATCGTGTTGTTAGACAAGCCATTACGCTTGACCAACTCGTCAGAGCGCAATGCTCCCCACACGATGCAACGCTCCGTCACGTTATAATCGATCATGGCAGCATAGGCGCCCGTGACCATCTGGTCGACATCCTCCTTCTTCTTCCAGAAGTCCTCAGCCACCGTCTTATCCGTGGGGTAAATGGTCAGGAAGTCGTTGCACGAACCCAACGTAAGGACCGCGCAAGCTCCCAACACCACCTTACTAAATATATTATTCACTTTCATAAGGATAATCTGTTTTTAGAAACCTACATTAAGATTCAATGTCACTGACTTACTTCTCGGAGTCTGCGAGTTATCGTAGGCAATACCCCATGCTCCTGCCGAGTGCTCAGGATCCGTTCCGCTATACTTCGACCAGCAGAGGAGGTTCTGACCTGACACGCTGACCTGCAGACGACGGAGACCGATCTTCTGAAGCATCTTCTTGTTGAAGTTGTAAACCAGCTGCACATAGCTCAAACGTACGAAAGAGGCATCCTCCACATAGCGGTCGCTACCGAGGAAGTTGTAACCCGTATCATACATAGCGCGTGGGATGTAGGTAACATCACCGTTCTTGCGCCAACGATAGTTAACTGCCGAGCTCTGGTTGTAAGCGTCGAACATACGCTCAAGGTTCATCTTGGCGCTGTTAACAACGTCGATACCAGCACGATAGGTGAACGAGGTCTTGAGGCTCCAGTCACCGTAGTTGAACTTGAAGCCGAAACCGCCCTGCCACTTCGGGTTAGAGTTGCCGAGGTAAACGATATCGAGCGAGTTGATCTGACCGTCGTGGTTCACATCCTCGTAGATGGCGTCACCACCCTGGAACTTATAAGTAGAAGAACCGTCGTTGAAGTTGTACACCTGACGGATGGGCAGACCTGAAGAGTTCATCAACACATGGCCCTCATCGTCGATGGCGATAGGAGCGGTCTTGCCGCTGGCGAGGAACTCGTTGTTGATGTAGTTGCGGAACTGCTCGCCGCTCCAACCATTGCGATCCTTCATGTTCTCAAGATACTCGTAGCTATACTGGTAAACGCCCTTGTAGCGCAGACCATAGATAGAACCGAGCGGGTTGCCCACCTGGATGCGGTTCAGGTAAGTGCCACGTGCTGTGGCATCCCAGTCAGAGTTGATGCTCTCCAAGACGCTCTGGTCCATCTCGAGAATCTTATTGAAGTTCTGAGAAATGTTGAAGTTGGCGTCCATAGAGAACTTACCGATGCGCACAAACCTGTTAAGAGCCACATTGAACTCCCATCCCTTGTTCTCCATATCGCCCACGTTGGTGTAAGCGAGGCTTGAGAAACCGGTAGAAGAAGGAATCGACACATTGCTCATCAGCAGGTTGCGAGTCTTCTTGTAATAGTAGTTGAAATCACCCTCAACCAGACCATTGAAGAAGCCGAAGTCGGCACCGAGGTTGATCTGTGTGGTGCGCTCCCACTGCAACTTGTTGAGCTGCAAGCCCTCGAGGTAGATAACATTATCAAAGTCGGCCTGACCATATCCATTATTGCTAACTGCGTAACGGGCATACTGCAAGTACTCTGAGCCCGGCTGGTTACCCACGATACCCCAAGAGGGACGGAACGACAGCATAGAGAGCCATGACTTGGCAAACTTCATGAAAGGCTCGTCGGAGATGTTCCAACGACCAGAGAGACCGGGGAAGTAACCCCACTTCTTAGAGTCACCGAACTTGGTTGTACCGTCAGCACGCAGAGAGAAGTCGACAGCGTAGCGACCCTTATAAGAAAGGTGACCGCTATAGAGCGCTGACATAGAACGCCACTGACCGTTGCTTGTACCCATTCCACCAGGACGAGTGTTGGTCGTTGACGAGTGGATACCGTTTGGGTTGTTGTAAGAAATCACCGACTGGTTGTTGTTGTTACCCGTGTTGAGCTCACCACGCAGCATCATCGTAGCAAACCAATCCTCGTTCTTGAAGTGCGGAGTGAAGGTCAGTGTGTGCTTTGTGTTGATACTCAGTGAGTTGAAATCGCTCTCATTGGTACAGTTGTAGTTGCCGTTAATCCAAGCCTGGTCGGAAAGAGACGAAGGAACGACGAGCGATCCAGGCCAGTACTTAGGCGTGCTTGAAGAGTAGATATCCATGTAAACCAAACCGGTGTAACGCAGACGCGTCTTAGAGTCGTCGGTACCGAGGAGGTCGTAGTCGACACGGAACTCAGGAGAAATACGATAGGTCTTCTCATCGCGCCATGCCTGGCGGGCTATGGCAACAGGGTTACCCAAGCCACGGATAGAACGCAGCTCGTAAGAAGAAGTACCAGCCACAGATGAGCCAGCGCCATCGGCACCGCCCGGCAACATGGTGTAGTACTCATTGGTATTGTTACCCTGAGCGTCCTGGCGATAGATACTCATGTTCGGGCTCATCTTCTGGGCGCGACCGAGGATGTTATCGTCGTAGTTGCGATGGTTGTCGGTGTAGGTCAACGGGAATGTGACACGGAACGTGATACGGTCGCTCACGAAGTAGTCGAGTGCGAGCTTCGTAGAGAAACGGTCGAGGGTCTGCTCAATGATGGTACCGTTCTGATGGTCGTAACCGGCAGAGATACGGAAGTTGGCCTTCTCGCCACCACCCGAGATGGTGAGGTAGTGATACTGGCTGATACCCGTCTGCTGCACAGCGTCCACCCAGTCGGTGTTGTTGTTCCAGTTCTCAAACTCAGCCCATGAGCGGTTGTAGTTGATCTCATTGATATTGGTCGTAGCGGAAGGATTCTGGCTGGGGTTGTAGTACATCTCCTTCAGCATCATGGTGTAGTCGTCACCATTCAGCAGGTTGTAACCCTTTGGCTGCCAAGAGGTCTGCACACGGAGCGAGTAGTCGACGCGTGTGTTACCACGGCTACCACGCTTTGTGTGGATGGAGATAACACCGTTAGCACCACGTGAACCCCAAACGGCAGTAGCGGCAGCATCCTTCAGGATGTCGATGCTCTGGATATCCGACGGGTTGACCGAGAGCAGCGATGCGTAAGTCTCCTCGTTGGCGTTGGTGAAGTCGAAGTTGGCGTCGGGGTTGTCGAAGATCTGATCGTCGACAACGATCAGCGGCTCAGCCGAGCCATTGATAGATGTAACACCACGCAGACGCATAGAAGTACCTGATCCCAGGTTACCAGAGTTGGCCACGATATCGAGACCAGCGATCTGACCCTGCAGGGCCTCATCGGCAGATGTGAAGGACAGACCCTCCACCTCATCCATGTTAAAGTTCTGAGTAGCCATAGAGACCTCGTTCTCAGGGATGGACAGACCACCGTTGTTGAACTTTCTCTTAGCCTTGATGACTACCTCCTTGATGACGTTCTGGTCCTCCAGCACGACATCGAAAGTTGTTCTCGACCCGATAGGCAATTTCTGGGTCTTGCAACCTACGTAAGAGATCTGCAGCTTGTTGTTCGTGTTCTTGATTTCCATCGAGAAGTTACCGTTGATATCGGTCACAACTGCAGAGATAATACGCTGGCTGGCATCACGCTCGGTGACGTTTGCTCCCATGATAGGTCCCATGGCATCGCTAACGGTACCCGAGACACGTGTTCCCTGTGCCATGGCGAAGGTAGACACCATGGTAAAGAGCACGAGAAGCAGATATTTTATCTTATTTGTTTTCATAATCTCTTTTGTGTGTTATTTCCTATACATTCTTGCAAGCCTCTTCAGTCCAGCCTTTTGGTGACCGATGAGCTTACGCTTAGCCTTGGCCGAGCTCCACAAGTCGTCGTAACGACCGCTGGCGTGGG
This sequence comes from Hallella sp., assembly GCF_037460745.1. Classification (NCBI taxonomy): domain Bacteria; kingdom Pseudomonadati; phylum Bacteroidota; class Bacteroidia; order Bacteroidales; family Prevotellaceae; genus Hallella; species Hallella sp. Next base: position 18,611 of record NZ_JAXVAE010000133.1, read on the forward strand.
TGTTAAGCGCTGTGCTGATCTCGTGGACCACTGCGAATGAAGAAGAAAGAAGCTGTGTGGCGTTGACGACAGTGTTGTTGAACACATAGTCGCGAGTCATCAGGTTGACCTTGGTGCCGTTGTTGGCACTCACTGTCACAGACTGACCGCTTTCGTCGTGCACCTTGAACTCACCGTTGCTACCATCCCGCACCGTCAGCTTGGCTGCGATACCGAGCGTATCGGTGTTGGCAGTGTAGTAGGTTCCACCCTCCACATGATTGTCAGCATACACTGAGTTGTCCTGGAAGTGGTAACGGATGAAGTCGCTGATGGTCTCGATCATGGCGTACACCTTGGCCTGAGCCAGCTTGCACGCCTCGGTCTCATCAGGCTCATACTCGCCCGTCGTGGCGTTGAGCCAAGGCTGGGCCACAGCCTTCACGTCGTCCCATGTGGGCAGGCCCTTTTCCTCGTGGGCTATCTTAATAGCCTTGTTATCAGGAACATACACGGTATAGTTGTAACCACTGAAGTAGCTAACGTCCTGATCCAGACCATGGAAACCACCAGCGTCGATGAAGGTGGTGAACTGGCGTATCGGGGCGATCGGCTGCGTGTTAGAGGTCTTGTTGCTGATGCCAGCGAACAGGCCAAGCTGCACACGGTCCTCAGAGCAGAGATTGTAGAACTCAGAGAAGTTGCTCTCGCTTGCCAACGTAGCATACACCGACTTCATAGGCATCTGGATGACGCGGTCGATCGCATACGATGTACCGTTCTTCTGGTTGTAGACCTTTGTGATCTTAGGAGCATGCTTCAGGTTCTCGGGGTGCATCGCAGAACCATTGATGTTGATACCATCGATCTGAGCGCCACTGGCCACCACGCAATCCTTCTTACCACCAGACACATAGATGGCACCACCATTCTTTGTCTTGTAATAGTGGTTAGAGCCCAACTTCTCGCCAGGCTTCAGGATGACGGTGTGGGTGTTCAGGATATCGATGAACTGTGAACGATAAGCCGATGACGACAGCTGCACAGAGTCGCGACCGACCTCACCTGTAGAAGGATTATAGTCGAACTGCGAGCAGAACATGTACGGCGACTTGTCGCTACGATAGTAGAAGTGGAGCACGCGCGGTGAGCGACGGAGATACACGGGGTCGACATAGTAGAAGTCGAACGCCTCGTCGGTCGGGATGAAGAACGCGTAGTTGGCGTCCATGGCGAGCAAGTAAGCGTAGTAGTTCAAGCCGAGCACCGACTGATCCTGGATACCCCAGTTCATGACGCGCATGTTATCGGTGAGCAGTGCAGGAGCCGAGACAGCCACATAGCGGTTGGGGGCGAACACCTTGTTGGTCATGTAAGCCACACCATTGTTGGCGATTTTCACGTCGTACTTACCATCCTTTGTGCGGTTGAGGTCGTTGAGCGTAATGCCGAGCGGATCCTGCGAGTCGTCCATCACATTGTCGAACTTGCTGGGCACGGTAGCCACAAACTGCGGCTTCATCAGCATAGAGACGAAAGCCTGCACGATGTTCTTAGGAATGGAGTCGATGTTCTCCATGAGGTTGGCGGCCGTGTTGGGCTTCTTACCAAACTGGTCGATGAGGAACGATCCTGAGCCACCCGGCAAGAAATACTGCTTCATGGCGCTATCCGTAGGAACGAACATGGCGGCCACATCGCTCAGCGAACTTGTCACGCGGTCGGGATAATACTGGTTCCATCCCGGGTCGAAGGGCAGCAGCTCGTCTGTGCTCAGCGTCTTGTTGTTAGGATCGACCTTCAAGATAAGTCCACCCTGCGAGCGATTGCTGAAGTAACGCTTCTCGAAGATAGAGTCCTTCAAGGCGACACCATTGACAATAGCCCAGTCGTTGTAGGTGTTGGTAAGCGGCGCACTGTAGAACGGAGCGCTGAAGCGGTCGAGCATACGGCTGAAGATGTTGGTCTCACCATTGGTGCGCAACATTTCGGCGAGGTTGCCCGGCGGCACGATCAGGTTCTCCATCTGATGGATGTAACCGTTCTTACAGGTGATGTCAGGGCTGATGATACGGTTACGGAAGATGTAAGCCGTATTGATCGAGTCGTTGTACTCGGTACCAGTCACCACGGCGAAGTCGCTGTTGGCGCCCATCGTTGTGATGTTGTTGGCGGTCAACTGCTCAGCGGTGAAGTGAACCATCATCGGACGGGTAGCGTCCATGACGAGGTCTACACCACTCTTATAGAACTTAGTCCAGTACTCGTTGTTGCGAGGCAACTCCGAAGCACCGTAGAAGTGGGTAATGGTGTCGATGACGTTCACTCCTGTCTGGTGCTTCATGGCCACACCGGCGGTAACGCTGGTTTTCTGGTCAGGAACGTTCGACATCATCTCAACGAGGATGGCGTTGTCGAGCATGGAGTTGTAGAGCAACAGTTTCTTCTGTGCTTCAGACAAATCCTCATACTTCTTCACTCCCCAATCGTTATTGGCGAAGAAACGCGCAAAAGCCTCGTCATTGGCAGGGAAAACGGTCTTCGAACCGGTTTTATCCAACGTCTCGGTGTAACCGAGGTCGTCAATGAGACGCAAGTAATTAGTAAAGGTACCGGTCAGATGCTCGGGATTGGGATTTTTCAACTCATCATAGATGCTCTGGCCCAACCAACTCGGGTAGTTCCCGGGGTCGTCGAGGTCATAGTCGTCATGACATGCTGTAAATCCTCCCACCAAAGCTGCTAAACAGAGAGACATTGCTATCTTTCTGGCCAGTTCAGAAAAGCGGTAGTTCATACATTAAAGGTTTTATTGTTATATAACTTTTTGAATATTCCTTAATGAATACGAAATACGAAGGCCTTTTCCGCACAGAAAACCTAAAAAGTTTTAAGAAAACGCTAAAATTTCTACTTTTAGCACAAAAAAGGCTCATCCGACATTTGGAGTGATTTGAAGTGCGCATCACATCTAATAGCTCTGG
>NZ_JAXVAE010000134.1:0-8926 GCF_037460745.1 Hallella sp.
AACAGCAAAAAAACTTCAAGTTTTTCTTGCGTAGAAACATAGAATGCACACCCCCCTTTGCCAACCGTCGGCATACATCTCCTTGCTTCAGCCCCAACACCTTGCACACATCCGCCAAGCAGAACCACGGCTCACCCCTTCTCTTCAGTCACCGTCCTTATCCTTCCGAACTCCAGACTCTCGAAAATCTTCATTTCGTTCTTCATGTTTTTCTGTTATTTTTGAAAATAAAACCCCTCGCAACCCCTTGGCAGCAGTTTGGCGCGCCGTGAGGATTACGAGGGCAAAGGTAGTGAGAAAAAGTGAGTGCAACCGTAATAACACGTTGTCAGTACGGTTTATTACAGTTGCCCTACTAAACGTTGTAAAAAAAAGAGAATGGGGTTAACGCAGCGATTCTTTTATGGGCTCAAACTACGGACAACGCTCCTCCTTCCCCCAGCTTCCGAACGGCCAAATGTTACATTGTTACATGTTACAATAAGCACCTTCCGTATGTCCACACCCTCTTTCGGAAGTCTGAATTTGGGGAGGGTAAAAATTATATAGTATATATTATATATAATATATATACTATATAATTTCTTAAAGCCCATCCTGCGCAATATGGAACCACCTTATTGTAACATGTAACATTGTAACAAAACTCATGCTTGCTCCTTGGTCCATCGGCGCAATCTGCGGGAAAACAAGCCCCCACGAACGGCTTCGCGCGCGCCACACCTGAACATATATAAATAAAGCAACTTGCAGAACAAAAACATAGGAAACATGGCGTTAACTACTATTAACACGCAACCCTTCGGATTTTAACAGGAAGTAACACGCTGCAGCACGCCCAAATTTGGTGCGTGCGGATAATTGCCGTACCTTTACATCGCAAGCAGAACACCAAGCACCACCGTCAATCACAGGCCAACGACAGTCGCCCCTCACCCACCACCCACCGCTTCATAGACAAGCGGAACAACATACAACCACCCACCAACCCACCAACGCCACAGCCCTATGAGCCCACCACACACCAACGCCCATCGCCACCCGTATGACACCAGCGCCCACCGCTCGCCACCTCTCGCCTCGCCTCGAATGAGAGCAGCCAACGTTAACGGGCATTAACGGGAACACGAAACCACACATCGCGCAGGTGCCGAGCCGAGAACGCCCAACAAACCCAATTTTCAGGACACAACCCATCAGTCGGCAGAGTCTCCCCGAGCCTCGCGTATGTCTACGACAAATCTCGAGAGATTACAAACACCTTTGGTGTTTTTTGGAGACGAACACGAATCTCACTCCACCGAATAACAATCAGCACAAAATACCCGTTGGTCAGTCGTCATTCGTGGGATAACAAACGCGAAAGGCGTTTCTCTCAGCCGTCATTACCTCCCGTTGGTCGGTGGGGCTACGCCGGGTCTCGTAAGATTGAGATTCGTGTTCTTAAAAAACAGTTAGCGTTTACTTCGCACGTGGGACTTCGCAGACTCTCGTGTTCTAACATAAAACAACAAGATATGAGCATCAAATGTGCAATCCGCGCGATCTTTGGGAAAACAAATACGCTCCCTTGTTACATTGTTACATGTTACATGTTACAATAAGGTGGTTCCAGATGTCGCGCAGCCGTCATTCATCGGGCGCCCACCGCCTCTCAACTTTTTCTCCTAATTTGGCGCACGGTTCGCATTTTTTTCGTAAATTTGCAAACCAAATATGGGTGCCGACACACCCCCAAAACCTACAACCATGACCCCTAACACACATTGCGATTTTGTTTTGCCCGCCGAGTGGGCACCACAAAGCGGCGTACAACTGACGTGGCCCCACGCCGCCACCGACTGGAAACCCTACCTCGAAGAGATAACGCAGATGTTCCTGCAGATGGCACGCGAGATTGCCAAGCGCGAGCTGTTGCTCGTGGTAACTCCCAACAAGGCCGCCACAAAAGCCCAACTGGCCAAGGCGCTCGACAGCGAGAGTATGGCGCACGTCATCATACAGGAAATCGACACCAACGACACGTGGGCACGCGACCACGCTCCCTTCACCTTGGTATCGACCCACAAAGCCAAGGGGTTCTTCGTAAAAAACCACTTGCTCGACTTCAAGTTCAACGGATGGGGAGAGAAGTTTGAATGGCAGAAAGACAACGCCATCAACCTGCAACTCTACTACAACGGCGTGTTCCACGCAGCCATGGAGAACCATACCGACTTTGTGTTGGAAGGGGGAGCCATCGAGAGCGACGGGCGAGGCACCATCATGACCACCTCGTCGTGCATGCTCGCACCCCACCGTAACCAACCGCTCGACAAGGGCAAGATAGAGGAGCGCTTGCGCAACCAGTTTCACGCACAGCGCGTCGTCTGGATCGACCACGGCCAACTGATGGGCGACGACACCGACGGCCACATCGACACCATCGTGCGCATGGCGCCCAACAACACTTTGCTCTATGTGGGATGCGACGATAACGACGACCCCCACTACGACGATTTCGCCGCCCTCGAACAGCAGCTGAAAGGCTTGAAGACACTCGACGGACGCCCCTACCGACTGTTGCGCCTGCCCATGCCCGACGCCATCTACGACGATGGCGACCGCCTGCCCGCCACCTACGCCAACTTCCTCATCATCAACGGCGCGGTACTGGTGCCCACCTACCAACAGGAGGAGAAGGACCGACAAGCCCTGGCCACCATCCAACAGGCCTTCCCCGACCGAGAGCTCGTGGCCATCGACGCACGCACGGCCATCAGGCAGCACGGATCGCTCCATTGCCTCACCATGCAATATCCAGAGGGCGTGATAGTCCCCCTCGCCGACGACGAGGATACCCACGAGGGCAACGCGCCCTTCTTTACATAAGAACGCATGCCAAACGGCAAATCACACATGAACCATCATAACAACATGAAACTGAGAATAGGCATACTGCAACAACACAACACGCCCAACATAGAGCACAACCTGAAACGCCTGGCGGAAGGCGTGCGCGACCTGGCGCAACGCGGAGCACAACTCATCGTGCTCCAGGAACTGCACAACTCGCTCTACTTCTGCCAAGTGGAGGACGTAAACAATTTCGATTTGGCGGAGCCCATCCCCGGCCCGTCGACCAACTTCTTCGGCGAACTGGCCAAGGCCTACGGCGTGGTGATCGTCACGTCGCTCTTTGAGCGCAGGGCAGCCGGACTCTACCACAACACCGCCGTGGTGATAGAAAGCGACGGATCGATCGCGGGCAAGTACCGCAAGATGCACATCCCCGACGACCCCGCCTACTACGAAAAGTTCTATTTCACCCCGGGCGACCTGGGATTCCACCCCATCGACACCTCGGTGGGACGGCTCGGCGTCATGGTGTGCTGGGACCAGTGGTACCCCGAAGCAGCACGCCTCATGGCCCTGCAGGGAGCGCAGATGCTCATCTACCCCACCGCCATCGGCTACGAATCGACCGACACCGCCGACGAGCAGCAGCGCCAGCGAACGGCATGGACCACCGTGCAGCGCGGACACGCCGTTGCCAACGGACTGCCCGTGGTGGCCGTGAACCGTGTGGGGCACGAGGACGACCCCAGCGGACAGACGGGAGGCATAGAATTCTGGGGGTCGAGCTTCGTGGCCGGACCGCAGGGCGAGCTCCATTACCAGGCGTCCGACCACGAGGAGGAGAGCCTCGTCGTAGACATCGACATCGCCCACTCGGAGCAGGTGCGACGCTGGTGGCCCTTCCTGCGCGACCGACGCATCGACGCCTACCAAGACATCCTGAAGCGGTTCGTAGACTAACGCGAGGGCACATCCAAACAAAGGGGCAACATCATTTAATAACATTATTTACAATTTGAACCGTCCCTTTCTCATTTTATTTTAGTAACTTTGCGCCCAAACTTGTAATAAGGTAATAATTATATAAATTATGAGCAAACAAACAGAGAAGATTAAAGACCTCGTTGCCAAGCGCGAGCTTGCACGCCTGGGTGGCGGACAGAAAGCCATCGACAAGCAGCATGCACGCGGCAAATACACCGCACGCGAGCGCATCGAAATGCTCGTCGACAAGGATAGTTTTGAGGAGTACGACATGTTCAAACTCCACCGTTGCCACAACTTCGGCATGGAGAAGAAGCAATACCTCGGCGACGGTGTCGTGGCCGGTTCAGCCACCATCGATGGCCGCTTGGTATATGTTTATGCACAAGACTTCACCGTCAACGGCGGATCGCTCTCGGAGACCATGGCCCAGAAGATGTGCAAGATCATGGACATGGCCATGCAGAACGGAGCTCCCGTCATCGGCATGAACGACTCGGGTGGCGCGCGTATCCAGGAGGGTATCTCCGCGCTGGCAGGCTACGGCGAGATCTTTGAGCGCAACATCCTCGCCTCAGGCGTGGTGCCGCAGATCTCCATGATCATGGGTCCCTGCGCAGGTGGCGCCGTTTACTCGCCCGCCCTCACCGATTTCATCGTTATGACCGAGGGAACCAGCTACATGTTCCTCACAGGCCCGAAGGTGGTGAAGACCGTCACAGGCGAGGAGATCGACTCTGAGCACCTCGGAGGCGCCAGCGTGCACGCCAGCAAGAGCGGCGTGACCAGCTTCACGGCCAAGACCGAGGAAGACGCCATGGAGCTCATCAAGAAGCTGCTGGGCTACCTCCCCTCCAACAACACCGAGGAGGCTCCACGCGTGGAGTGCAACGACCCCATCGACCGCAAGGAGGACCTGCTCAACGACATCCTGCCCGACGACCCCAACAAGGCATACGATATGTATAAGGTCATCACGGCCATCACCGACAACAACGAGTTCTTCGAGGTACAGCCCAAGTTTGCCAAGAACATCATCACAGGCTTCGCACGCTTCAACGGACAGAGCGTGGGCATCGTGGCCAACCAGCCGTCGGCCTACGCCGGTGTGCTCGACGTGAACGCCAGCCGCAAGGGCGCACGCTTCGTTCGCTTCTGCGACGCCTTCAACATCCCCATCGTGAGCCTCGTGGACGTGCCCGGATTCTTGCCCGGCACAGGCCAGGAGTACAACGCCGTCATCCTGCACGGCGCACAACTGCTCTACGCTTATGGTGAGGCCACTGTGCCCAAGATCACCATCACCCTCCGCAAGAGCTATGGCGGTAGCCACATCGTAATGGGCTGCAAGCAGTTGCGTTCCGACCTCAACTTCGCATGGCCCACAGCCGAGATCGCCGTGATGGGTGCCTCTGGCGCCGTTGCCGTGCTCTGCGCCAAGGACGCCAAGAAGGTAAAGGAGGAAGGCGGCGACGTGAAGGCGTTCCTCGCCGAGAAGGAAGACGAGTACACCGAGACCTTCGCTAATCCCTACCAGGCTGCCCAGTTTGGTTACATCGACGATGTGATTGAGCCACGCAACACACGCTTCCGCATCTGCCGCGGATTGGCACAACTGGCATCAAAGCGCCAGAACCTGCCCGCCAAGAAGCATGGTTGCATGCCCATGTAATCGCGTCAACACAGAAAACAGAACAAGTTCAGAAAGTCAATGGATAAGAACATATATGCAGCCATTGCCATGGCGCTCTACGAGTACCAGGGCAACAATGTACACGACAGGGAGCCGAGCGTCATCACCATCAAGCCGAAACCAACTTTGTGGAATGCCAAGTTTCTGTCTTTCACAGCTAAACCATCAAGATAATGAAAGAATTCAAATATACCATCGACGGCAAGGAGTATAACGTCGAGATTGGCGACATCAACGAAGAGACCTATGTTGCCAGCGTGAAGGTCAACGGAGAGGCTTACGAAGTGGGAATGGAGAAACCCGCTGAGCCCGAGAAGAAGAAAGTGGAACTGGGCAAGCCCGTTGCCGAGAGCAACGAGGAGAGCGCAGCACCCGCCGCTAACGCCAATGTGGCAAACGCCACCAAGGCTCCGCTGCCTGGAACCATTACAGCCATCAACGTAAACGTAGGCGACGAAGTGAAGGCTGGCGACGCCGTGCTCGTGCTCGAAGCCATGAAGATGGCCAACAACATCGAGGCCGAGAAGAGCGGTAAGATTGCCGCCATCTGCGTGAAGATTGGCCAGAGCGTGCTCGAAGACGACGCGCTCTTCGTGATCGAGTAAACAGCCTCTTTCATAAGAAGCTACCGTTCTTGGCGGGACAGGCCATGCCCGTTACTCCGCCAAGGAATGATAAACACCCTTAAAAACGCCCTCTTTTGTGTGAATTGATGCAAAAGAGGGCGTTTTTTCAATATTTTTTCGTAACTTTGCAGCCATAAAGTTAATTTGGGTAAGGTATGCGCAAATGAAGGAAGCGCCCCACCCGATAGCTTTTCATATTAAATCGAGAAAATAAGATGATCAAGAAAAAGGTTTTATTCATCAACCAAGAAATCACCCCGTATGTGCCCGAATCGGAAATGTCCGTCATGGGTCGCCAACTGCCTCAGAAAATGCAGGACAACGGTTTCGAAATCCGCACTTTCATGCCTAAGTGGGGAGCCATCAACGAACGCCGCGGCCAGTTGCATGAGGTTATTCGCCTGTCGGGAATGAACCTGATCATCGACGACACCGACCACCCCTTGATCATTAAGGTGGCCAGCATCCCCGTATCTCGCCTGCAAGTCTACTTCATCGACAACGAGGACTACTTCCTCCATCGCCCCGCCATGACCGAGGACGAGAACGGCATGGAGTATGCCGACAACGGCGAGCGCGCCATCTTCTTCGCGCGCGGCGTGCTCGAAACGGTGAAGAAGCTGCGCTGGGCCCCCGACCTCATACAATGCCAGGGCTGGATGACAGCCGTGGTGCCGCTCTACATCAAGACCGCCTACCACGATGACCCATCATTCGCCAACACCAAGGTGGTGACCTCGCTCTTCGACGACCAGTTGAAGACGCAGCTCGGCGACAACTTCAAGCGTTGCGTGGAGTTCCGCGACGCAAAGGCCGACCTGCTCAAGCCCTACGCCGAGAAGTTCGACTTCATGGAACTGGGCAAGATGGCCATCGACTATAGCGACGGCGTGGTTGAGGCTGGAGAGAACGTCAACGCCGACCTGTTGGCTTACGCCAAAGGTAAGGAAATGCCAGTACTCAACTATCCTGGCAAGGACTTCGCGCCCGCCTACAAGGACTTCTACAACCAGATCCTCGACAAGTAAGGCTCCGGCCATAACCGCCTATAACCCCACCGCGACAATACGAGGTACACACCGCGACAAGACCTGAAGGCGACAACAGCCCACCGCAGGTCTCTCGATGCGACTATACCATAATCATAACATGTGTTTTCAGATGAAATCAAAGTTTTTCGTTGCCCTTTCTCTTGCCGCAATCACCTTGGCAAGTTGTGACACGACAACTGACACCATAGGATCATCGCTCACCAACGACCGCGATGGTATGCAAATATCAGCACAAACATTCAGTGTGGCCAGCCGATCGCTGGTAGCCGACTCTGTGCTCTCGCGTAACATAACGGGTTACCTGGGTAAGGTGCGCGACCCTGAGACGGGCGCTTACATCACAGGCGACTTCATGGCTCAGTTTAACAACTTGGAGGGATTTAGCTTCCCTGAAAAGGCGAACCTCGTAACAACCGACGCCAACGGCAACGAAGTGAAAGGTGTGGTAAAGGCCGACTCGTGCGAGCTGCGCTTGTTCTACACCAACCTCTACGGCGACTCCACACAGCTCATGAAGCTCACCGCCTACGAGATGGGCAAGCCCATGAACGAGAACCGCATCTATTACAGCAATTTCGACCCCGCCGACAACGGATATATCCGCGAGGGCGGACTGCATAAGGACAAGGTGTACAGCCTCATCGACTACAACGTGAACCAAAGCCGACGCGACTCGACGGGCTACACACCCTACATCACCATCAAGCTGAAAGGCCCCTACACGGACAAGGACGGCAAGACCTACGACAGCTACGGCACCTACATCATGCAGAAATACTACGACAACCCAGCCAACTTCAAGAATGCGTTCGCATTCAGAAACAACGTGGTGCCCGGTTTCTTCTTCAAGCATAAGAATGGCGTGGGCAACATGGCCTATATCACGCAGTCGCAGTTGGATGTGTATTTCAGCCACGTAGCCGACGACTCATTGTACCATTCGGCAGCCGTGTTCTGGGGAACGGAGGAGGTGTTGCAAACCTCAACCATCACCAACGACAAGCAAAGCATGGAGAAGTTGGCAAACGATGAGTCGTGCACCTACCTCAAGACACCCGCAGGCATCTTCACCGAGCTCACGCTCCCTGTTGAGAAGATCATGAGCGGTCATGAGAACGACACCATCACCTCCGCCAAGCTGGTGCTGCAACGATTGAACAACAAGACCACAAGCGACTATATGTTTGGCGTTCCATCGGAGATATTGATGATTCCGACCGACTCGCTGTACTCGTTCTTTGAGCACAACAACATCTATAACAACAAGAATTCGTTTGTGGCCAGCTGGGCTTACAACGCCGCTCAGGGCAGTTTCAACAACAGCTACACCTTCAGCAACATAGCAGGCATGATTTCGTCGATGTACAATAGCGACCGCACATCCGCCAACTGGAACAAGGTGGTGCTGGTACCCGTAGAAATCAAGACCACCACCACATCGGCGGGAACAAAGACCGTGGTGAAGGTAACCAACAACATGGCGCTGACAAGCACCCGACTGGTGAAGGGCACAGAGGCCGACAACAGTCCCATCAAGTTGAGCGTAATCTACAGTCGATTCGAATAACCCATTCATCATCTGAACGACATGGCCGACAACTTTTTGGAACGACACCACGAAGAGTATGAAGAAAGAAAAAGGGCATGGCTTCGCAACAAGAAGCACATGCCCAAACTAAAACGAACCGTAGAGAAGCCTGAAGACGAAAGTCTTTAGGCTTTTTTATTCCTTA
>NZ_JAXVAE010000135.1:0-20973 GCF_037460745.1 Hallella sp.
TTAAATATCAAATATATAACTATAGTTAAGCGATTAATATCGCATCACTAGTACTTTTTCATTATAGGCATAGGCGAACGTGTAGTCGCCGTCGCCTTCGACATGCCGCTTTTCCGTGACGACGCGGCCCAGCGCGTCGTGGGTGTACTCCACCGTGTTGCCGCCAGCGGTCTCTTTCACCAGCCGCAGCCGCTCGTTGCCTACCGTGCCATAGGTGCGGGTGACGATGGTCCCGCCGACCTGTGATGACACCAGCCTCCCCAGGTCATCGTAGGTGTGAGCCGTTACCACGCCGCGCGCGTCGGTCTCGGTCAGCGGCGTGCCGTCGGCAGCGTAGGTGGAGCGTGTGGTGCCAGCGTCGGGGTCGGAGAGCGTCAGCCGGTTGCCGGCCTCGTCGTAGGCCATCTTCGTCACGGCGCCCAGGGCGCTCACCCGTTGGGGCTTGCCCACGGAGGCGTAGCGGTAGCGTGTCACGCCCGCGGGGTCGTCCGAGCGGACGAGGTTGCCCCAGGCGTCGTACGTCTTGGCGTACGTGCGCCCAGCGAGGGTTGTCGTTTCCGTACGGCCATTGTAGGCGTGGGTGACCGACTGCCCCGTGCTCGACACGGCCTGCGCCAGTCGTCCGCGGTCGTCGTAGGTGTAGTCGGTGGTGATTGTCTGTTTGCCGCGCTTGTCCGTCACGCGCGAGATGCGCCCCTGTGTGTTGTAGTTAGTGGTGGTGGTGAGTTTGAGCCCCTTGGGGCCCACCGTCTCGCGCGAGAGCTCATGGCCTACGATATCGTACCAGGTGGTGACGGGCGGTTGGCCAGTGGAGGTCACCTTCTCACAATACCTGTCGCCGCGGAAGCTCCAGTTAGTCTCGCGCGCCGTCTGCGTGCCGTCGGGACGGACAGTCGTCAGTCGCCGCCCCCAGCCATCATAAGTGTGGCGGGTAGTGAGGGGGCGCGAGGGATCGGTCTCGTCACGCTCCGTCAGTGCGTTGCCCCACAGGTCACGTGTGTAGGCGGTGACGGTCGAGGCCGGGTTGGTGGTGGCCCGGATGACGAAACGGCCCGTGGGGTCGTACTCGTGGCGATGGGTGACGGGCTTCACGCCCCGGCCCGTGGTGACCGATGTCAGCGTGTTGCCGTAGGCGTCGTGGGTGTTGGTGGTGGTGAGGGCCAGGTCGGTGCCGCTGTTCACCGTGATGGCGATCGCGTCGCCCCTGTCGTCGTATTGGTAGGCGGTGACCGATGTGTGGGGCGCCGCGTTGTCGGCGTGCTTCTGCGTTAGGGTCATCCTGCCGGGCAGCCACATGCCGCCCTTGCGCTGGTAGTCGTCGTAGGCCACCCGCTTGTACATGTTGTCGCCGCCGTTGTAGACGGTCTCTTCGGTCACTACGCCCTTGGCCGTGTCGTAGCGGGTGTCGGTCGTGGCGGTGTTGCCGTCGAGGTCGGTGACGTCCTTGTGGGAGATGTAGGCGAAGTGGGTACCGCCCGTGTGGGCCACGGTGTATTGTGACGCCACGGTGCTCGTGGCTTCGCGCACGGTGGTCGTTGCGGTCGTGCGCGTGGGTATCCAGAGGGTCTCGTCCCATTGGTCCGCGCGGCAGGTTTCCGACGTTCCGAGGGTGGTGTTGTCGGCGGTCACGGCACCGAAGCCGAGCGCGCCGCGGCCGGCAACGTGGATGCGCAGGTCCTGGTAGCGGTAGCGCGTCTCCTGGTAGCCGGCCGCGCCGCCCGGGCGCGTCGTCCCGGCCACGACGGGGATGGGCAGCGTGTAGGTGTTCACGGGATAGGCGCCACCGGTGCTCTGCGTGTATACCGTGGGGCTTGTGGCGAAGGCGTAGCGGATGGTGGTGGTGGCGCCCAGCCCGTCGGTCACGCCGGTGAGGCGGCCGGCGGCTGACAGGTCGCCGCCCGTTCTGTAATAGTGGACCTTGTCGGCCGTCTTGTCATCGGTGTCGGTCAGGCGCGTGCCATAGTTGGCCAGCTCCAGGCTGCCGTCGCCGTTGAAGTCGCCCGTGAAGAGGGTGCTCTCCAGAGCGTCGTCCTCGCGCGTCTTTGTGAGGGTGCGCGCAGTCTTTAGCGTCGTTCCGTCTGACAGCAGCCACATAACCTTTGTGCCTGTGTACTCGTTGTTGAACTTGGGGAAGCCGTGGTGCACGTAGGCGGCCTTGCACACTATGGCGTCGGATCGGCCGTCGTGGTCGAGGTCGAGGATATGGATGGAGAAGTGGTCGTCGTCCTTGAGCGAAGCGTGGTCGCCCACCCCGAGGTCGGCAGTCTGGCTGAGGGTGAAGGTGCCGTCACCGTTGTTGCGTGCGATGCGCAGCGTTCGCTCGCCTCGCCTGTTGAGAATGAAGTCGGCCAACCCGTCACCGTCGATGTCGCCTTGCTCCATGCGCCAACTGTCGCCGATCGTTGTGCCCTCGGCCACCCGGTCCTCGCCAAATCGGTTGGGGATGGCATCCCCGCCTTTGTTGAAGTAGATCTTGTAGCCGCCGTCGTAGAGCAGGATGAGGTCTGTGAGCCCGTCGTTGTTGTAGTCGCCGGTGAACACCTTGGCGATGTCCTTTTTGACGCCCGTGGGCAGGGTCAGTTTCGTCAGGGTGACATCGCGCAGTCGGTCGTCCAGGTATTTCACAATGGCGCATGGGTATCGGCCGTTCGACGGGCGCGGCCATATACAGAGGATCTCGTCCTTGCCGTCGCCGTTCAGGTCGAGGGTCGCGAAGAGCGGCTCCGTATTCACCGAGTCCAATTGGATGAACTGGCCTTCCGGCTCACAGTTCCTGCTTTTCGCCACGTCACTGCCCTTGATGACGTAGAGCACCGTATTCCTCCAATTGTCGCCGCCCCCCTTACCTTTTTCGGTGCTTCCGAAGGCGAAGAATAGGTCGTTGTAGCCATCGCCGTCGAAGTCCATGACGGATGCGCCCGACAGCAGGCACTTGATGCCGTGGTACGAGAAACAGGGCGGCAGGGTGCAGATGACGGGCATGTTGTCGTAGACGATCTCGCCCGTGGGCTGCATGTGGCTGCGGCTAACATACACACGGGTGTAAAGCGTGCGGCCGCCCTTGTCCGTGTTGGGTACTTGGGCCGACGAAACGCGGATGATGTCGCTCACGCCGTCGCCGTTGAGGTCGGTGGCGAGGAAGTACTTGCCCTTCTCGATGACCGCCCTGTCTATGTCCTCTGTTTGCACCTTCAGCGTTGTGGCCACGGGTGAGAAGGCTGGCAGGGGCTTCCACGTGAGTTTCACGGGCGGGTACTTCTCGCCCCGTCCGTTGGCCTCCTCAACCTTGGCCAGGCGTGTCCACTTGCCGGACGACTGGTCAAGGGCGTCGTCATAGGTGAGCGTGTAGGTGCGGTATACAGAGTCGTTGCACGACGTGGTGATGGTGGATAGGCTGAAGTTCGTCCGTCCGCGCTGGTCGCCCAAAGTGAAGGGGCGTGTGTTGTCACCCAGGGAGCGGTAGGCGAAGGCTACCTTGCAGGTAATGCCGCGCGCCTTGGCCTCATTGGTGCCGTAGGTGATTGATGTGGGCCTGATTGACAGGCCCGAGAGTGCGTAGGTGTAGGTGATGGTGTTCGCGTGGCTGTCCCTGCCCTTGGTGACATGCCACGAGGCCACATGTTGCGCGCCCCGCCTGTCGGTGTAGGCCAGTCGGGAGCCGATGGTGCGGCCGTACTCGTAGGTCATGCCTGAGGGCGTGGCCACCGTGAACCACTCGTCACCACCGTGGGTCGTCACGCTCGTGTAAGGGTCGCCCTCCACCGTGTAGGTGGCGCCGTCGCGTCCGCGGATGCCCGAGAGGAGAACGAGTCGCTTCCCGTCGAGGAAGAGGTTGTCGGCGTCCGTGTAGGTCACGCCCCGTTGCGCGCCGTCGTGGAACAGGTCGCAGCCACCGCGGGTAATAGCCGATAGGTCGGTGATTCCAATTCCATAGCCCGCCAGACCGTATCCGCCCTTCTGGCTGTCGTAAGTAAGGCTCAGGTGCGGTGTCAGTCCCCCACCGTCGGGCACCTGAATGTCAAGGTTGTAAGTGGCGGCGCCCGTTGCGCTTACAGAAACGATGCCTGAGGGCGTGCCCACAGGACCTCTCCTGTCGAGGGGCTTGAAGGGAATTGAGTCGCGGGGTGGCTTGGGATACAGCGAGTCTATGGGGATACCGGGGAGGCTGGGATCTTTGTCAATGTAACCGATGACCTGCGGTGTGGCAGGCGACTGTGAGGTGGTTGTGTCGGTTGTGTCGGTGGGATCGACAAGGTGGGTCGACAAGGCAAATTCTGCCGCTGCGGAAGGGCCCACCTCGTGCCTGCTGGGCAAGAAGGCCCAAGCGCACGTGAGGGGGACGAGCGTCAGAAGGAGAATGAGCAACCAGTCTCTCCGTGTCCTTGTCATTTGCGAGTGATTTTCCATGTGCTTGTGTGGTCGTTGACAGTGATTCTGAGGAGGTAGACACCGGCAGGCTGGCGGCTTAGGTCGACTCGGAGGTCCACGTCACCGTCGTTCGTCGTGGGACTTGCGGCATAGACCTCTGCGCCCTGGGAGGTGTAAGCGGCCACGGTGCATCGGTCCGAGGCCGACAGACGGGACAGGCGTACGCGCACCGTCCCGGTGGTGGGGTCTGGAGTAATCGTCACCGTGTGGCCCGTGAGCTGGTCGGAGAGCTTGGGCGAGGCTGGCTTGGCTGCATGCTGCCTGCTCTTCGTCTGGCGGACGGGCAACACGACTTCGCGTTTCACCCGGTTGCCCGCGGCGTCATAGGCATAGCCTATCTTGCCTTGGGCAAAAGACAAAAGGGGCAATAATAATAGGTATAGCAACAGAATGGTTCGCATCATGACCTATTCCTTTTTAATTAGTACTCATATGGAGTTTAAGCAAATACTCTGCAAATATATCTCATTTTTCCCATACGGCCATTATATCACTGCAAAATTTTCATCTTTAGCTGGGCGCATGGAACAGGCAGGGCTTCTTCGTCCATTCCAATCTCATTCCACGCCACAGAACTTCTGCAGCACGTGGGCCACGCCGTCCTCCTCGTTGGAGCGGGTGATGTAGTCGGCTTTCGCCTTGGTGGCGTCGGCGGCATTGGCCATCGCCACGCCCAGTCCGGCATATTCGATCATGGAGATGTCGTTGTGGCCGTCGCCTACGGCAATGATCTCCTCGCGTGTCAGGCCGAGGGTGGGCAGGAGACGTGCGAGCGAGGCAGCCTTGTCGATGCCGAGTGGCACACACTCCAGGAAGAAGTCGGCGGAACGGTAGACGCTGCACTGGCCTTGCAGGGTCTGGGCCAGATGGCGTTCCAACAGGGCGAGTGGGGTGGGGTCGCCCACAATGAGACACTTGTTGATGGGATATTGCACCTGATGGACGAAGTCGTCGTATTGGGTGAGGGGCATCTTGTTGATGAACGCCTCGTGGCGCACATACTCATTGCTGATGTCGGTGGCGGCTATGCCCTCGCCCTGATAGGTGAGGATCTCAAAGTGGCGGCTATCTTCTTTGGCTGCCCGATACAGGATGGGCACGAGGTCGGCATTGAGCGTTTGGTTGAAGATGATGGCTTTGTTGTCCCATTGGGTGACGCAACCGCCATTGTAAGCCATGACGTAGCCGCCCTGTTGGCCTATTTGCAACTCGTCGGCAAGAGGGCGTATGCCGTAGGTGGGGCGTCCTGATGCCAGGATGACGCGCATTCCATTGCGTTGGGCGCTCAGCAGGGCTTCGCGGGTCTTGGGTGTTATCTCTTTCTTATTGTTGGTCAGTGTTCCGTCGAGATCGAGCACGATTGCTTTGTAAGTCATTTGCTTGGTGTTGTGATAAGGTTGTGTTATGAATGAATGATATTTGTTGTTGGGCTGGGTTGTGATATGTCGCCTTTGTATGGGAGGACCGATGGTCAGGCCCCGCCTTTGTTGTTGGGCTTTCGCTTCACACCCCTTACCGCCTCGGCTTCCAAGGGGTTGTCGGGCCAATGATGCTTGGGATAGCGGCGCTTCAGTTCCTTGCGCACCTCGAAATAGGCGTTGTTCCAGAAACTTCGCAAGTCCTTGGTCAACTGCACAGGCTTGAATCCCGGCGACAGCAGTTCCATCAGCACAGGCCGTGAGCCATTGTCAACACAAGGCGTGTCGGTCATGCCGAAGCACTCCTGCAGGCGGACGCTGAGCACCGGCGCGTCGGCCCCCTCACGATAGTCGACCCTGATACGACTGCCTGTGGGCACCACGATGTGGGAGGGTGCCAGCTGCTCCACCGCTTGTTGCTGCTCATAGGATAGCTGCGCCCACAGCACCGCCGCCATGTCGATCTTTTTCAGTTCCGTCGCGTTGACCGACCTGCCAACGTACATCGGCAGCCACTCCTCCGTTTTCTGAAGCAAGCCGTCGGTAGACACGTCGGGCAGCGCGAGCTCCGCATGCCAACTGGCGCAGGTGGCTATGCGTCGTTGTAATTGTTGGAACCCGTCGGAGAGGTTGAGCAGGCTGCGCCCCTCCCGTTTCAGCGTTTGCGCCACGATGGCTACGGCCTTGTCGTGGGGCACCGCCTCCAACGGCTTGGTGGACAACAGGATGCTTCCGATGCGCCGTTCGCGTGTGGCCGTCACCCGTCCCAACGCGTCGTCCCAAGCGATTCGGTCGTAATCGCTTGCCAAGGGGTCGACCGTTGCCTCATCGACTGGCGAGGCAAGGAAAATTTTTCGTCCCACAGCGGCCACGGCCAGCAGTGGGTAGCCATGCAGGCTATCGTTGGTGTCGAGGGCGACATGCTCGCCGTTGGCCATACGGTATGTGCCGTCGGGGTCCGCCTTGGCTATGCGCTCGGGGTAGGCCACGGCCACCAGCATGCCCGTGTCGTAGGCCGACGACGCTTGGTTGTCCTCGCCCACACGAACCATGTGGCAGTATTGCTCGGCTATCAGGGCGATGCGCTTCCAGCGTCCTAGCGCCCGCCGGCGTCGCGCCTCCCTCAACTCGATGACGCGCCGGTTGAGATCGGCGTCGTTGTCGTTGGAGAGCGGGTCGCGCTCCTCGAGCAATGCGGCGATGTCGGTGGCCAGCGCCTTCAGGGCGTTGCTGTTGGCCTTGACCAGCATCTGCGCTATGCGCGGGTGGCAAGGCAACTTCGACAGGGCCTCGCCATGCGTCGTGATGCGCCCTCGGTGGTCGATGGCGCCAAGACTTCTCAGCAGCTCCTCAGCGCGCCGTATGTGGTTGGCGGGTGGCGGTGTCATCCAAGGCATCTGCTCCATTGCGGTGCCGCCCCACGCCGCTATGTCGAGGGCGAGCGCTGTTAGGTCGGCGGTCATGATCTCGGGAGTCCTACACGCCTCCAGTCGGGCCTCGGCGGCTTTGCTCCACAGGCGGTAGCATCGGCCCGCCGACACACGTCCGGCCCGTCCGGTTCGCTGTTGAGCCATGTCCATGGAGATGCGCACCGTCTCCAGATGCTCCAGGGCGTTGCACTCATCGTAGACCATTCGGCGGCACAATCCCGAGTCGACCACCACCGTTACGCCTTCGATCGTTATCGACGTCTCGGCAATGGGCGTGGCCAGCACAATCTTGCGCTCCCCGCTCCTGGGAGGGGCGATGGCCGCCCGCTGCTCGCTGGGCGACAGGCGCCCGTAGAGCGGATAGAGCACCGTGTCGCTGGTGAAGCTGCTAGCGAGCATCTCGCAGCACTTGCCAATCTCGGCCTCGCCCGGCAAAAAGGCGAGAATGCTTCCGTCGGTATCGCGCCACGCCTGGCACACCGTGGCCGCCACCTCCTCAGCACATTGGTAGGCGCTGATGTCGTTGCCATACACCACCTCCACGTCGAACATCCTTCCGCGGCTCTCCACCAGGGGCGCGTTCAGCGCGTGGCAGATGGCGGAGGTGTCGATCGTGGCCGACATGACCACGATTTTCAGGTCGGGACGAATGGTGCGTTGCGTTTCGCGCACAAGGGCCAAGGCCGCGTCGGTGATGATGCTGCGCTCGTGAAACTCGTCGAAGATGATGGTCGATATGCCGTCGAGTGTCGGGTCGTCCACCATCATCCGCGTCAGCACACCCTCGGTGAGCACTTCTATGCGTGTGTGAGTCGACACCTTGCTCTCGAATCTCACCCTGTAGCCTATCAGGTCGCCCACGGCCGTGTGGGTCATCTCGGCCATGCGCTCCGCTATCTGCCGGGCGGCCACGCGCCGAGGCTCAAGCAGCACCACCTTCTCGTCGGCTTCAGCCTGCCCTTGGTATAGGGTCAGCGGGAGCAGGGTCGATTTTCCCGCTCCGGGAGGTGCGGTGACAACCACCGCCGAGTGGTCGCGCAGCGCATCGTTGACGCTTGGCGCCACCTCGCCAATGGGCAGCGTGTGCAGGTATCTGTCGAAACTTAGGTTGGTCATGGATCAATGATGTGGTATGTTGTTCACACAAATTTAGCCATAAACCATCAGAAACAGGCGGAAACAGGCAGAAATCTTTGGCAAAAGGCCCAAATAATCCCAAATTGGTCATTAGATTTCAATTCTTGTTAGTGTTTGTTACATCCTACTATTTCCCCAATTTTGGTCTAATGACCAATTTGGGATAATAGCGGATTGTGAACCCAAGGCCCTGCAAAATCCATGGGTTCGGCCTTCTGAGGCCAACGGGCGGTCGGGGTTGCGCGAATGGGAGGGCGTGGCGTGAGGCGGCGGGGGGCGCAGTTCATGTAGTGTGTGGCCAACAGGTGGGTAATGTTGGGTCTTTTGTTTTTTTGACTTCACTTAACTATCAACCATTAGGCGTTCTTCTTTTTTTTTAGTATTTTTGCAGCCAAATCGGAAATTATGACAGAGACAACAAACGTGGCCGAGAATCAAAGGCTGGAACGTGCTGAAATAGAACGCATGAGTCCTGAGGAGGTGGAGGCACATCTCGACAAGCGCCTGAAGCATAAGATGCTCCATACCGAAGGACTGGTGAAGCGCTACGGCAAGCGCACCGTGGCCAACGGTGTGACCATCAACGTGAAGCAAGGCGAGATTGTGGGACTGCTCGGACCCAATGGCGCCGGAAAGACCACGTCGTTCTATATGACCACCGGACTGGTCATCCCCAACGAGGGACATGTCTACATCGACGACGAGGAGATTACCAAATACCCCGTTTACAAGCGTGCCCGCGCAGGTATCGGATACCTGCCGCAGGAGGCCAGCGTGTTCAGAAAGCTCAGCGTGGAGGACAACATCATGTCGGTGCTCGAGATGACGAAGCTCACACACCAGCAACAGCTCGACAAGTTGGAAAGCCTCATTGCCGAGTTCCGATTGCAGAAGGTGCGCAAGAACATGGGAGACCGCCTCTCGGGAGGTGAGCGCCGACGCACGGAGATTGCGCGCTGCTTGGCCATCGACCCGAAATTTATCATGCTCGACGAGCCCTTCGCCGGTGTGGACCCCATCGCCGTGGAAGACATCCAGCACATCGTGTGGCGACTGAAATACCGCAACATAGGTATCCTCATCACCGACCATAACGTGCAGGAGACGCTCTCAATCATCGACCGAGCCTACCTCTTGTTTGAGGGACGCATCCTCTTCCAGGGCGACCCCGAGAGCTTGGCCGCCAACAAGATCGTGAGAAAGAACTATCTCAGCGAGAACTTCGTGTACAGAAAGTTCCAGTCGAACGAGGAAGACCGAGCCTTCGCCGTTGGCGCCCGTCGAGATCTCTTGGCCGAGACGCAGGGCTGACCGAAAGCGCGCTGAGGCGCCCCGCCACAGGCGCAAACAGGGCGAAAACACAATTTTTACCTTTTATATTAGGCATATTCGTGAAATTTGCGTAATTTTGCAACTCGCATTGCATGATTGCCAATCGCAGATTATTCATAAAAACAAAAATACAACTTAAAAGATGAAAGTATCATTTGAGAACCCCGACAAGATCAATGGCCTGTTGACCATTACCGTTGAGGACGACGACTACAAGGCAGAGGTTGAGAAGACCCTGAAAGAATACCGCAAGACCGCCAATGTGCCTGGCTTCCGCCCCGGCCAAGTGCCTATGGGCATGATTCGCCGCCGCTTTGGCTCGGCTGTGAAGATGGACGCCATCAATAAGGTTCTGGGTGATGAGTTGCAGAAGTATATCGCTGACAACAACATCGCTATGCTCGGCGAGCCCCTCGCCTCAGAGAAGCAGCAGCCCCAAGACCTCGAGAAGGACGGTCCCTACACATTCATGTTCGACATTGCCGTGGCTCCTGAGTTCGACATCAAGCTCGACGCCAACGATACAGTCGACTACTATGAGATCGCTGCCGACGACACGCTCATCGACTCACAGGTGGAGATGTTCGCATCGCGCATGGGACAGAACGTGGAGGCCGACCACTATGAGGATGGCGACGTGCTGAAGGGCGACCTGCGCCAGCTCGACGCTGAGGGCAACACCTTGGAGGGTGGTCTCACCGTTGAGGCTGCTTCAGTGATGCCTAAGTACCTCAAGAGCGACGACCAGAAGAAACTCTTCGACGGTTGCAAGCCCGGAGATATCATCACCTTCAACCCCAGCAAGGCTTACGAGGGCAGCAACTATGAGCTGTCATCACTGCTGAAGGTGGACCGCGAGAAGGTGGCTGAGTACACTGGCGACTTCAGCTATCAGATCACAAGCGTGCAGCACTTCGAGAAGCACGCCGTGGACCAGGAGCTCTTCGACCTCACATTCGGCAAGGACGCCGTTAAGGACGAGAAGGAGTTCCGCGAGAAGATCGCTGAGGGCCTGAAGGCTCAGCTGGCTCTCGACAGCGACATGAAGTTCCTGATGGACGTGCGCAAGTACGCTGAGGACAAGGTGGGGCAGCTCACTTATCCCGACTCACTGCTCAAGCGCATCATGAAGCAGAACAACAAGGATAAGGACCAGGAGTTCATCGACAAGAACTATGAGCCCAGCATCAAGGAGCTCAGCTGGAGCCTCATCCGCAGCAAGATCGCTGTGGCCCTCGGTGTGAAGATCGAGGACGAGGACGTGAAGAGCGCCGCTCGCGAGATGGCCAAGGCTCAGTTTGCCCAGTATGGCATGAGCAATGTGCCCCAGGAGTACGTCGACAACTACGCCGATGAGTTGCTCAAGAAGAAGGAGGCACAGCAGCAGTTTGTTGACCGCGCCATCGACGCCAAGCTCGTTGAGGCCCTCAAGGGTGTGGTTACATTGAACAAGAAGAGTGTGTCGCTCGACGAATTCAATAAGATGATGGGTGAGTAAACCTAATCAGATAAGATAAAAAGCCTCTGGGGAATCGTTCCTCGGAGGCTTTTTCTTTTGGTTATAGGGGAATGTCGACCCTTGGCTCGGGCATAAACATAGGGCCTCATGGCACGTGTCGTAGCCCACGCGAAGGCGAACGGGAAGAAAAGAATAACGCGATGGCAGGAGAAAAGGTCTCCTAAAAAAAAGTAAAAATTTGTGCAAGGATTTACGTTTTTTTGTATTATCTTTGCAAAAAGATAGGTTGCATTCGGCCCTTTGAAAGCAAGTTTTCATGGTGCTCGTTTGCACTGTCATTCGTGGAATGAAGGGGGAATGTGGTGGAAAACACCAAGAAGAAGTAAGAGACGATTGTAGGAGGAATACCATATTATATTATACGTTGCAGACAGGAGGACGACAGGAAAATATACCATACAACTGCGTTGCGAAGCGCAAACCATGTGAAGATAGATTATTTTTTTTATTTTTAATTTTACCGATATGCAAAAGAACTTGATTATGGGTCTGTGCAGTTTGATGCTCTTGTTGGGCATTGCCACTGCCGACGCACAAAGGCTCTTAGCTACATCTGAACCCCATTACGTAGAGGGTAAGGTTCGCGTGAAACTCCAGCCGGAGGTGGCGACGTTGCTCCAGCAGGTAACCCTGCCGAATGGAAGTGTGCAGAAGAAGGCAAAGGCTCAGTACGTAACGACCGGTGCGACGACGCTCGATCGCGTTGCGCAGAAAGTGAGGGCTGTGAGCATGAAGCGTGTGTTCCCGTACGCAGGTAAGGATGAGGCCAAGCACAAGGCTGCTGGCCTCGACCGCTGGTACGACGTCACCTTCGTGGAAGACGGTATGACAACCGCTCAGGCACGCAATCTTTACAAGTCGACAGCTGGTGTGGAGTATGCGCAGCGCATACCCATCTACCAACCTTACGGAGGCGAGAGCTTCCGCGCCGTGTCGCCAACCGATGTGACATGGGTGCAGAAGGCGCTCTCTACCATGCCGTTCAACGACCCCTTGCTGCCTAAGCAGTGGCACTACTACAACAACGGGTCCATCGAAGGAACCGTGGCAGGGAACGACATCAACGTGTTCCCTGCCTGGGAGAGTGGTGTAACGGGATCGAAGGATGTCATTGTGGCCATCATCGATGGTGGCTTCCAAATCGACCACCCCGACCTGAAGGACAACCTCTGGGTCAACGAGGCTGAGCTCAACGGTGAACCCGGTGTGGACGACGACGGCAATGGATTCGTCGACGACGTGTATGGTTACAACTTCGTGATCAACTCTTCGAACATCAACGCACATTCACACGGCACACACGTGGCTGGTACGGTGGGCGCCACCAACAACAACGGCATTGGTGTGTCGGGTGTGGCCGGTGGAGCTGATGGCACTGGTGGTGTGAAGATGATGGTTTGCCAAGTGTTCGACTCACGTGCGAGTAGCTCGGCAGAGGCCGACTTCGCAGGAGCGCTCGTCTATGCTGCCGACCGTGGCGCAAGCATCGCCCAGTGCTCATGGGGTATGGGTATGGCTGACGAGGAGGACAAGGCCGTCTCGGAAGCCGTGAGATATTTCACGAAGAACGGCGGCGGCGAGAAGATGAACGGTGGACTCTGCATCTTCGCAGCTGGAAACAATGGCGAGGAAGGCAATTTCTATCCTGGATGCCTCGACGAGGTGGTGGCCGTGGGTTCTATGGGAGCCGACGGTATGGTGACCAGCTATTCCAACTATGGAAAGTGGGTCGATGTAACCGCTCCTGGTGGACTGGAGGACTATGGTGAGCAGTATGGCGTGTTGAGCACATTGCCCAACAGCAGCTATGGCTACAACGAGGGTACATCAATGGCCTGCCCGCATGTGTCGGGTATCGCAGCGCTCATCCTCTCGAAATATGGCAACAAGAACTTCTCTAACGAGACGCTTCGCACGCTCCTCACCACGTCGGTGAACGATCTCTATACCAAGAACCCCACCTATGCGGGACTGATGGGATCGGGTTACATCGATGCTTACAAGGCGCTGCAAGGCAAGGAGGGTAGCGTGCCTGAGGCCGTGGCCGACTTTACGGTGACTGCTTCGCACGACAACGCCCTCATCGAATGGATCATCCCCGATACTGAGGAGAAGAGCATCGACCACCATGTTATATATTATAGCACGGAGCCGTTTACAGCCAACGATAACCTCAATAAGCTCAACTCGGTGTCGGTGGACACTAAGTTTAAGTACTCTGGCGAGCCGGTGGCTTACGAGCTCGAAGGACTGAAGGCTTCTACGAAATATTACTTCGCCATCGTGGCTTACAACCGTTGGGGTAAGGCTTCGGCCATGTCGCCCGTGAAGGATGCTACGACCAACGCAGGTCCGAAGGTGCAGGTGGATAAGACGACGCTCAACATGACGGTCGACGCTGCCAACGCTCCTACGGCAGAGGCTTCATTCAACATCAAGAACGCTGGCGAGGGTATGCTGAAGTACCAACTCACAACTGCCACGACACGTGCCACGATGTCGACTAAGGCGCGCGCTGAAAAGCCGACGCCTGGCCAGGTGGTGCCCTTCAGCGGAACCGTGGCTCCCACGCTTGCCAAGAGTAACGTCGTGGCATCAAGCGACTATCAGGCTTCTGATTGGCCCACCACTCTCACCTACTCGGAGACGCTCTATAGCTATCTGGGTGAGTCGGACGTGAAGATGCCTAACGCTTTGGCTCAGTATTTCTATGTCGACAAGAAGACCTATCCCAATGGATTCAACCTGACGGCCCTGAAATTCCAAGGCCACAATGGTGAGGATCCTGTGATTGAGATTTACGACGGTTCGCGTTCGATCTCAACGGCAAGCCTCATTCAGAAAGTCGACTATAGCCTGTGGGCTTACAACTATAACATCACGCTGGGCGAACAGATCTATTTCGCGCCCGGCACAAGCTTCTGGGTGGTGGCTAAGTTCCCTGCCGGAGCCAAGAATCCGCTCGGCGCTGGTAAGACAAGCCGCGACGATGTGGCGCAGTATAGCTTCTACAGTTCCAACAACGGTGCCACATGGACACAGCTCACCGAGGTGCTCAAGGGCTCAAGCTTCGAGGCAGTATCCGACCATCTCACATGGGCCGTGCAGGCCATCAGCGCAAATCCCGATTGGAGCCAGGTGCTCAACCCAGAGCCTATTAGCGGTGAGGTGCGCCCAGGTGAGAGCCAGGCGGTGACGCTTAAGAACGACGGACAGAAGCTCGTCAACGGAACCTATAAGTTCAACATCCATGTGAAGACCAACGAGGCGGTCGACTCGAAGAAGAAGGTGGCGCTCACCATGACGGTCAAGGGCTACCTGCCTGAGTTGCACAGTCAGCAGCTCATTGATTTTGGCAACCTGCTCGTGGGTCAGAAGAAGACCATCGATGTGGAGCTGACCAACAGTGGATACGGCGTGTTTGGTGGCGAATATGGCTACCTGCAAAACAAGAAGAATGTGAAGTCGTCGTCCGATCAGTTTGATGTGTCGAAGGGCATGCAGGACATCGCGGCTCGTTCTACCGGCAAGCTGCCTGTGACATTCAAGCCTACAAAGGCTGGCAATTTCACCAGCAACATCACTCTGACCGACAAGAACGGCATCAAGCACACGTTCGTCGTGCGCGGTGTGGCTTCGGCCACGGCAACCCTTGAGGTGGCTAACAGCGAGTTCGACCTCGGCGACCTGAAGGTGGGCGGTGAGACAAAGACCGCTACCGTGACGCTGAAGAACACGGGCGAGTATCCGTTGCAATACGTGTTCCCGAAGTATTCGTCGGCCAAGATCGATGGTTCTACGGCACGTGTCCACAAGTTTGGTTATACCATTAAGTCGAATGTTGGTGATGATGATTCGTTCGAATATGAGCCGGCGCCTGAGTTGGCCGACGAACAGGACATCACCTCGCAGTTCAATAGCAACAACTGGCAGTCGGGTCCGATCAAGGTCGGCTTCAAGTTCCCGTTCTACGGCAAGGAGTACGATCAGGTTTACATCTCGTCTTACGGCGGTTTGAGCATGTTGCCCATCGAGGGACGCATCTCGTGCATGGTGCCGACGGGCGACTGTGTGCAAGGTCTCGGCTACGTATCGGCCTATACCAACTCTGGTTGGATGGACATGGGCGGCAACAGTAAGATCTCTTACGGCCACAAGGATGGCAAACTCTATGTTAAGTTTAAGGATGTGGTGACACCGGCCACCGAGGGTGGCGGTGAGACAACAACGCTCAGTTTCCACATGGCCCTTTGTCCTGACGGTAGCGTCGAGGTTTATTACGACGACTATAATCCGGCAGGTGTGTTTGGCAGCGGTGGCAACAACTTCGTGGGCGTGAGCAATATCGAGGCCAACGACGCGTGTGTATTCACCGACGCCAGTCTCGTACACTCGACCAACGAGGGTGTCGACGCTCCTTATTATGATATCATGACGGGTAGCGCCATCAAGATTGTGGCTCCCGCCAAGTCGATGGTCAAGAGCCTGTCGAGCACCGATGGTTACATCGGAAACGGCGACAGCAAGGACATCACCGTGACGCTTGCGGCCGGAGACGACCTCTACGCTGGTGAACTGACCAACTATCTCACGGTGCTGACCAACGATCCGAAACACGCCAGCAGCAACATCACATTGAAGGCCAACATTGTGGGCGACAACCTCAAGGCTGAGGCTGCGACCGACGTCAAGTCTGTCGACTTCGGCGATGTGTTCCGCACATCGGTGCAGAAGCGCCAGGTGTTGTTGAGCAACAACGGTAAGGATGTGCTGCACGTGAGCGGTGTGAGCGTGAAGAATGGCAAGTTTGGCGTGGCCGACGAGCTTAAGGAGGCATTCGATGTTCCAGCCGGACAGGGCAAGGATATCTCTGTCGTTCTGCCTACCGAAGAGAAGGGCGCCGTAGAGGATGCGCTTGTCATCGCATTGGCCGACGGCACGTCGCTCGAGGTGGCTCTCAAGGGTAATGTCATTGGCACACCGCTGTGGAGCGTTAACCCCGAAGCTATCGAGGAGGAGACTCCTTATGGCGTGAATGTTGTGAAGAACGACATCAAGGTGACCAACAATGGCGACGAGAACCTCACCTTCTCGGCCGAGCCCGCCACATGGTATCGTGCGCTCGATGTGGAAGAAGAGGGCGACTCGCAGGTCGACTATGTGTTCCATTCTAAGAGCGATGGCTTCGACGTTCCGTTCGAGTGGGTGGACATCACCTCCGACTACACGGAGCACATGCCTTACTCTTACTACATCGACAA
Source organism: Hallella sp. (assembly GCF_037460745.1). Classification (NCBI taxonomy): domain Bacteria; kingdom Pseudomonadati; phylum Bacteroidota; class Bacteroidia; order Bacteroidales; family Prevotellaceae; genus Hallella; species Hallella sp. The sequence continues at coordinate 16,526 of NZ_JAXVAE010000135.1, forward strand.
GACCGACTTCAAGAAGGTCACATTGCCGTTCGAGTTCCCGTTCTACGGCAAGAAGTACAAGGAAATGTACATTTACAACACGGGCTTCGTATCGTTCGACGCCCCTGTGGAGGATTACAAGCAGTTCCCCGAGCCGCCGGCAAGCCTGCCAACAACAGAGACGTTCTACAGCAACATCATCTGTCCGTTCTGGGGTAACCACTCTATGAACACTCCGTCGACCGACGGTGTTTATTACAAGGCTAACGAGAACGACGTGGTCGTGTCGTACAAGAACTATGGCAACACCATGATGCAGGGCATGAACTTCCAGGTCATCCTGCGTAAGGACGGTTCGTTCAAGTTCCAATACGACCTCGCCCCCAATGGCTTCCAGCTGGGTGTGTTCGGTCTGTGCGGTATCATGGACCACAGCGAGACGCGCGGTATCACACCGGCAGATATGTACATCAACGCTGGCAACGCACTCGAGTTCACTCCTTATAAGAACTATGTGCTGGCTCCGGGTAAGAGCGCAAGCCTGCCTATCGAACTGTTGGCTGATAAGTTGGCCGACGTTTACCAATACGAGCTTAACGTGAAGACCAACGCTCCCGCCAACGAGAGCGTGAAGATTCCTGTTACGCTCAACATTACCGGCGCTCCTGAGCCCGTGTTCCCCGAAGTGGTGAACGTGGAACAGGTGGTCGACGAGAATCCGATGAACCCCGTCTACCATGAGTTTACGGTAGAGAACAAGGGCTCGAAGGCATTCACCATCGACGATGTGGCTTCCGAATTGTTCATGGCTTCCGATCCCGACGATCCTTGGGCAATGCCTGAGGCTTTGCTCGAGGTTTACACCAACGCCAACAATGGCGGTGGCGACTTCCCCGATGGACCAGACATTGGTCTTGACGCCAATGGCACCATGGCTTGGACGCGTTACAAGTCGGGCATGATGGAGCCGATCGTTGTGGGCAAGGAGCCCGTGAAGTTCCGCATCACCCTCTATAACACCTATGAGGTTCGCCAGAAGGATTATCCGCTTCTCTTCACCGTCAGCGGACTCGATGAGGAAACCCACGAGTCGCTCATCAAGGTGAATGTCACAGAGGCGCCTGCCCTTTCGTTCGACCAGGATATGCTGTATATCGAGAATGTGGCGAGCGATTACGCAGGCGAGGCTACCGTCAACATGAAGAATGAGGGCGGGTACAAGCTCAACTACACGTTGCGTCTCGATCCGTCGGGCCACGATGAGGCTTCCGACGAGTTTGGCGGCGACAACCCGTCACCGGCACTCAACGTCATCGCACATCCCACAACCGACCTCGCCAAGCAGTTTACCGAGGCTTGGGTGGCTCCCTTCAAGGGTAAGAGCATGCTCAAGGCGTTGGGCCTGAGAAAGGTGAAGGACGATCAGAAGTTCTTCTATGATGTGCCCGAGGGCTTGGAGGACAATGTGCTCTACTATCCGGTGCTCAATCCTGTAAGCAGCGCTATCGCTGCCCTGATGGGTACAGGTGCCAGCGCACTCGATGAGAACTTCTATGCCGCCACACGCTACGAGGCACCTGCTGAGGGCTTCAACCTGACGCATCTCTACTTTGTGGGCACAGTGGGCGACTTGGAGAATGTGGACATTGAGGCTTCCGTGATTCTCGGCAACGATGTCACGGCTACAGAGAAGACCATCGGTCATGGTAAGATTCATGTCGATGTCGAGGAGCCTCAGGCCAATGGCAGCTATCAAGGTGTGCCGCGCATGCTCAAGTTCGACAATCCGATCTATATCAATCCTGCCGACACGTTCTACGTGGTGCTGAAGTATCCCGCCGGCTTTAAGTCGTCGGCGCTCATGGCTTCGAAGGACGGCGACATGGAAACCAACCGCTACATGGCTCACCTGAAGTCGCTGGGCGGATGGGTCGACATTGAGGCGCTCTACGATAACGTGCAGAACACAGGTGCCTTCGGTTACTTCATGACTTGCGTGGAGCATGAGAAGGGCGAGCCTTGGATCAAGTTGCTCAACGAGCAGAAGGAGGGAACGCTTGAGGCTGGCACATCAATGCCGCTGAAGTTCCATGTCAATGCCAAGAGCACTTACTTCGCCAAGGGCAACAAGGCCACACTTGTGGTGAAGAGCAACGACCCCGCAAACGCCGTCGTCAATTACCACATCTATCTCGACCGCAATGCGGCTCCGGCCATCGAGGCCCCCGAGGCTGTGGTGGCAGCAAGCCAAGGCAAGACCACTCAGGTGAAGGTCGTTGTGGCTGATCCTGAGGAAGAGGAGTTCACGGTTACCTTCTCCGACAACAAGGAGTATACCACGGTGGCTTCTTACAATGAGGCTGACGGTGTGACTTATGAGAATGGAACGTTCAATGTGCCTGAGGGCGAACAGCTCGAGGCTACGTTTGCCATTACTCCTGAGTATGGCTACGACAATGTGGGCAGTGGTGTGATTGCCATCAACGCCACCGATGCCAGCGGCAACGCTTCGACAGCCGACGTCAACTACAATGTGGTGTTCACCAACCGCGCACCCGAGTACATCGGACAGGAGGAGTTGACCTACGAGGTAGGACAGCAGTCGGGCGTCATCAGCTACATCACGCTCTTTAGCGATCCTGACGGCGACGACTTCACCTGCACCGCTTCTTCAAGCGATTCGAAGGTGGCAAGCGTCTTCGTCTCAGAGGATGGTCTTATCATCAACGCCAAGAAGGCTGGCACCACCGTGCTGACCCTCACGGCTACCGATGCCAACAACGGCGTGGCAAGTCATCAGGTCACAGTCAATGTGGTGCCTTCGACGGGCATTGCAGGCGTGACAGCCGACGGTGGCGACGTCACGGTCGACGCTGACGAGAACGGCAATGTTGGTGTTGTGGTCAATGGCGATGTGGCCGAAGCCACCTTGCGTCTCTACAACAACGCAGGCCAGCTTGTCGCTCAGAAGATCGCCCGCAACCTGCACGCTGGCGATAAGGTGATCCTCGTGGCCAATGGCAGCGCAGGAGTTTATCACCTCAACGCTGTGCTCGACGGCAAGACGTCGAACGTGAAGTTTGCTGTGAAGTAAACCGTTCAATCTCTGGCGCGGCCCATTGCCGTGCCTAAGAGATTCGCATAACAAGAGGATGGAATGCCATTTGCGTCATTCCACCCTCTTTTCATATATCATTGGTGGTTCCTCCTCTCAGAGCAGGCGGTGCTTTCTCTCCCAAAAGGTAATGGCTCCTCTCAGAGCAGGCGGTGCTTTCTCTTACAAATGCAAAGAGCTTCTCTTGGTTCAGGCGGTTCTTTCTTTTACAAATGGCGATATTTCCTCTCGCGGGGGACGGTTCTTCTACTCATCATCGAAGATTCTCTCTCTTCCTTCTCGCATGTCCTTGATGGATATTTATTCCATTGTCCAAATTTGATAGATGTCTCTATCCCTGCCTTCCCGCATGCGATCGATGGGTGCTTTTGTTCTTTCTCAAACACGAGTAATAGGCGTTTTCGTCTTTGGCTTTTCTGCCAACGCTTTTCTGTGTGCGTTCACCAATAGGTTTTCTTATCCGATTTTAGTTAATTTTTATATGTTATGAAAAAAAGATAGGCTAAATCGTAAAACATTCGGGATTTATTCATATATTTGCTGCGATTTAAGAAACGAAAAACTCTATTAACCTAATCTTTATTTATGAAATCACGTTTAGCTATTGTTGCCGGCTTGTTGTGTTTGGCTTTGCCCATGTTGGCAGATGACGACAAACCCATTCTGAACATTGACCTGCATTCTCGTGTGAGTTTTATGAACGACCGCGTGGGCAATGAGATTCGCCATGACGCTTCGGGCTTCAAGGGCGATTACTTCTTCCTGATTGCCAATGGACAGGTGGACGACCATTTCTCTTACTCTTGGAGACAACGCATCAACAAGAAGATCGACCGCAACGATATGTTCGACGCCACCGATTGGTTGTATGTTTCTTATCAGGCCGACCGTTATTGGGGCGTGGCAGCCGGTAAGCAGGTGGTGATGATAGGTGGCTACGAGTATGACCGTTCGCCCATCGATATTTATACATCTTCTGAGTTTTGGAACAACATTCCTTGCTTCCAGTTTGGCGCCAGCGCCTCTTACACCACAACCAACGGTAAGAATCGTTTTGCGTTTCAGGTGAGCCAAAGTCCGTTTAACATTCCCCAGCATCGCGACATGCTTGCCTACAATGCTTTTTGGGGAGGCAATTTCGGTTTCTTGAATACGCTTTATTCGCTCAATATGATAGAGTATTCGCCGAGCCACTTCATCTCTTACATGGCCTTGGGCCACAAATTGAATGTTGGCAACGCTTCGCTCGAACTCGACTTCATGAATCGCGCCGCCAGTGGCCAGACCTTTATGTTTAAGGATTAGTACTGATGCGATAAAATCGCATAGTTATTAAAATTCATCAAATAAAGTG
>NZ_JAXVAE010000136.1:0-19219 GCF_037460745.1 Hallella sp.
CTTTGGAACGCTTCCGTCAGATGTTTCAGAACCTACATCCAGAGCATCAATGGAACTCGTCTGAACATAAGGAGTTTCTTTCGAACTTTGGAGGTTATAAAAAAGACCGAAGGACTGGAAAAGAAGGATTGACTATGGCAGGGCTCTTGATGTTTGGCAAGGGACTCCCAGTCCGTGAGCGTTTTGACAATTTGCGTATGGATTACATAGACAAGTCAAACTTGATTGGAGACCAACGCTATAGCGATCGACTGACATACGATGGTACTTGGGAAAACAACCTGTTCAATTTTATTCGTATTGTCATTCCAAAACTGACACGTGACTTGCCTCACCCATTCAGTATGAATGGTGTAGTGCGCAAAGATGATACGCTTCAAGCAAAGGCTGTGCGTGAAGCCGTTACAAACATGGTTATTCATGCCGATTTCATGGTGAATGGCGTGCTAAAGGTGGAGAAATATGATGATTGTTTCGTACTGACCAATCCTGGACTTTTGAAGCTGCCTATAGAACAGATTTACAAAGGTGGAGAGTCAAAGGCACGTAATCAGCGTATGCAGAATATGTTTCGCATGATTGGCTATGGCGAAAACCTTGGTTCTGGTTTTCCTCTAATCCTAAATGCTTGGAATGAAAAGCATTGGATAAAGCCTGAATTATTGGAACAGCCCGAACTTATGCAAGTAAAATTGACCCTGCATATCCGAAATGAGCCTGTAAATGAGCCTGTAAATGAGCCTGTAAATGAGCCTGTAAATGAGCGACAGCGGGCCATTCTGTCTGCAATGAAGCAATTTCCATCTATAACAAGAGATGAATTGGCCAATAAACTTGATGTTTCACTTGCAACGCTAAAAAGAGAACTAACTTCGCTAAGAAAAAGAGGTTATATAGCTCGTAGCGGAAGTGATAAAAACGGGCAATGGTTAATTCTCAGAAATATTTGATACTTTACAGGCGGCTAATCCAAACCTTATGGTTAGCCGCCTAAATTTTATTAAGATTTGACTATTAGATACAAATCAATTACATCATTGACCTTCTTTTTGTAGAGGTGTTCAATGTTCCAAACTCCAATATGTCTTGAAAAACGAATCCAAGTGGATAAGTGAATCCAACTCTTGATAATCCTTCTTTCTCTTCTCATCCATGATAACCTTCTTGTAGAAAATTCGGTTAGTTCTGTCAAGATCCATAACCCGATTTTGATATAGAGATGAAAAGAGAACACAGGCGATAATGCCAAGAATGACAAGATACCATTGGAGCAATCTCCATTTGTCAGTCCTTTGTTTGAATCTGTTCCATCTGTAGAGCCACCACGATTTCAGTGTTGGTGGAGGAGATGGTTTAGGACTTGTGATGGTTTGCAGAATAGAATAAGGGAACAGCTTATTCAAGAGAGGAGTAGAAAGAGGCAACATCGCCATCCTTCATTATCGAACAAATCTGTGTGTTCTTCTCCGCTATAGTTTTTAATTGTTTTTTTTCTTCTAAAGTCCAATCCTTTATTTTTTTTAGTTTGGAAATTATAGAATGAGTTTGCTTAAAACTATTGCTATTTTCCAAATCCATTATAAGTTTCTCTTTCTCTTTATCTTCCTGATTGTCTGGCTGACCATTGTGGCTTACCTGTTCTTGTTTGTTTTGGTAATGGATAGACATCAGTTTTTCATTTGATGCGGTTGTATTAATAATGGTTTTGACTAATTCATCCAATTCGGATCCTTCTGTATAGTCTGCAGGAGTATAATATTTTATGCGCTTATCCTCCATCATTTTATAGACTTTTCGTTTATCTTTTGTTTCTGGATTATAAACTCCAATAGAATGACCAGAATAAGAATTAATGAGTTTCATACAAGGTATATCCGTATCACTGTCACCTATATAGATCATGTTTCTAAAAGGAATACGAATGTCCTCTGGCTTAAAATAGTCATTGACACCAGAATCATTCACATCTAAAGTTCCTTTTTCAATTCTAAAAAGAAATTGAGTCTTGCTCGTATAATTAATAACTTGTGCTGGCCATTGAGCAACGCCATCCTTGTCATAATAGAAGGAACTGGCATATATCTTTTCAAATTCATTAGCGACTTTTGTACCTTCTATCATTTCCTTAAGACCAGATGAAATGATATAATGCTCTACAATAACTCCTTTATCTACACCATAGTCTCTAATACGCTTAAACCATGTCTCAACACCAGGAAATAATTGAACTTTCGCTCCATAATCCATTAATGCCTTTTTAGTAAATAAGACTTTTCCATGCGCTTTCCGGATCATGGTAAACATGTAAGCTAAATTTTGATCCATCTCATTCTCTTCAGCTAACCCATTGGACTCTTTCCAAAAAGATTCGACTTCATCTCCAACAGATTGAATATACCCTTGTGCTTGCATGTCATCTGGTGATAATGTCTTATCAAAATCATAACATATTGCAACAACTGGTTTACTTTCTTTTGATTTCCTAATAAAAACTTTACTCATAATGTTATAATAAAAAATGAGGCACAATTATAATTAATCATGCCTCATTTAGAATTTATCAGTTCAGTAATTCCTTACGTCACAATTTCAAAGTACTTACTTCACCTCCTCGAAGTCGGCGTCTTGGATGTTGTCGTCGCTCTTGGCGTTGTTGGCGTCGGCCTGACCAGCGTTGGCACCGCTGAAGCCCTGGGCGCCTGCTCCGGGCTGTGCGCCGCCCTGGTACATCTGTGCAGAGGCGGCCTGCATCACGTTGTTGAGGTTGGCGATGGCAGCGTCGATGGCAGCCACGTCGGCAGCCTTGTGGGCGTCCTTGAGCTGCTGGAGAGCCTGCTCGATGCCCGGCTTCTTGTCGGCAGGGATCTTGTCACCGTTGTCCTTGAGGAAGTTCTCGGTGGTGAAGATCATTGAGTCGGCCTGGTTCATCTTGTCGACCTTATCGCGCTCAGCCTTATCGGCGGCAGCGTTCTGCTCAGCCTCAGCCTTCATACGGTTGATCTCATCCTCGCTCAAGCCTGATGAAGCCTCGATGCGGATGGCCTGCTCCTTGCCGGTAGCCTTATCCTTAGCGCTCACGTTGAGGATACCGTTGGCGTCGATATCGAATGTCACCTCGATCTGAGGAACGCCACGGCGAGCCGGTGCGATGCCCTCGAGGTTGAACTGTCCGATCGACTTGTTCTGCGAAGCCATGGGGCGCTCGCCCTGCAGCACGTGGATTGTCACGGCAGTTTGGTTGTCGACGGCAGTAGAGAATGTCTCGCTCTTCTTGCAAGGGATGGTAGTGTTGGCCTCGATGAGCTTGGTCATCACGCCACCCATGGTCTCGATACCGAGTGTCAGCGGCGTAACATCGAGCAACACGATGTCGCCAGCGCCCTTCTCGTTGTTGAGGATAGCACCCTGGATAGATGCACCCACAGCCACCACCTCATCGGGGTTCACACCCTTTGAGGGCTCCTTGCCGAAGTAGTTCTTCACCAAAGTCTGCACGGCAGGTATACGGCTTGAGCCACCCACGAGGATCACCTCATCAATGTCGCTCGTAGAGAGCTTAGCGTCGCGTATGGCGTTCTGGCAGGGCACGAGACAAGCCTGGATGAGGTTGTGTGCCAACTGCTCAAACTGTGAGCGTGTGAGCGTCTTCACCAAGTGCTTGGGCACGCCGCCCTCAGCAGAGATATAAGGCAAGTTGATCTCCGTCGATGTGGTGCTTGAGAGCTCAATCTTAGCCTTCTCAGCAGCCTCCTTCAGGCGCTGCATGGCCATCGGGTCCTTGCGGAGATCGATGCCCTCCTCGCTCTTGAAGCCATCGGCCAGCCAGTCGATGATCACCTGGTCGAAGTCGTCGCCGCCGAGGTGGGTGTCACCGTTGGTGGCCAACACCTCAAACACACCGCCACCGAACTCCAGGATGGAGATATCGAACGTACCACCACCGAGGTCGAACACGGCGATCTTCATGTCCTTGTGCGACTTGTCCACACCATAAGCGAGAGCGGCAGCCGTAGGCTCGTTGACGATACGGCGTACGTTAAGGCCAGCGATGGTGCCAGCTTCCTTTGTAGCCTGGCGCTGTGAGTCGGAGAAGTAGGCCGGCACGGTGATGACGGCGTCGGTCACCTCCTGTCCGAGGTAGTCCTCGGCGGTCTTCTTCATCTTTTGCAGCACCATGGCGCTGATCTCCTGCGGTGTGTAGGGGTGTGCGGCACCCTCAATCTGCACCTTAGGATAACCATTGTCGTTGATCACGGAGTAAGGCACACGCTCAGCCTCCTTGCGGCTCTGCTCGTAGGTCTCACCCATGAAACGCTTGATCGAATACACGGTGTTCTTCGGGTTGGTGATGGCCTGACGCTTAGCGGGGTCGCCCACCTTGCGCTCGCCGTCCTTCACGAAGCCCACCACAGAAGGTGTGGTGCGCTTACCCTCACTGTTAGCAATCACTACCGGCTCGTTGCCCTCAAACACAGACACGCAGCTGTTGGTAGTACCCAAGTCGATTCCGATAATCTTTCCCATAGTTGTATTTTTTTATTTTTATTGTTCTTAATGAAATGTTGTTTTTGAACGTAATGTTCGCCCTTCATTGTGCAAAGGGTGTGCCAAAGGGTGTTCGGATGGGTGTCGGTGTGCCATAATGACACATCACGCGCTGCCACCTGTCATAAAAAGGCCCAAGGGCAGCCGTAGTTGTCACAACAGGGCTGTCCTTGGGCGTTGATGTATATAAGAGAGAATTTATGGTTCTGGTGTGGCTATAGCTCGGCCCATTTCTCGTCCACCTTATTTATATCTATGCCGAGCAACTTCATCTGCCTGAACATTTCGGGCAGCACCTCGCGGTAGAATGTTTCCCGTCGGGCTTGCATAATTTGCTCCTTGGCGTTGGGGTCGACAAAGTATCCCAGTCCGCGGCGGTTGTAAACCACGCCGTCGCGCGCCAGTTCCTCATAGGCTTTCACGGCCGTGTTGGTGTTCACCTCCAGCATCACGGCATACTCGCGCACCGACGGTATTCGGTCGTCGGCCTTGTACTTGCCCGCCAAGATGTCGTCGCATAATCGGTCGGCCATCTGGAGGTATATGGCCTTATTGTTGTTGAACGTCATTTTGTCAGTTTTAATTCGTTGGTGCTAATGTCGCCGCTGCCTTGTGTTGTTTGCTTGAGCGTCTGTGCGGTTCCGCTCAGCTCTATGTCGCCGCTGCCCGTTATGGTGGCGTTAACGGCGCCGCAGTTGTGGAGCTTCATACTGATCTCGCCACTGCCAGTCACCCCGGCATCGATCTTGCCAACCTGCGCCAGCTTGGCTTCGATATCGCCACTGCCCGTTATGGTGGCATCCACCGATCGGGCCGCGATGTGGGCCATGGAGATCTCGCCGCTGCCTATGATCCACATCCACAACGACTGGGTGTTCATCGCTCCATCGCAACGCACCGATCCACTTCCATTTATGCGGATTCCCGTGAGGTAGGGGGCGCGCACCACAATCTTCGAGGCCAGGGTTCCCGTGTTTCTCACTACCCATTTCACGTCCTTCGTGTCGGGGTTCTTTTCGCTGATGCGCATCTCGCCATTCTCCACCGTCGCCACCAAGCGGTCGTGCGCCTTCTGGGGTGCGGTGACGGTGACGCTGAACGTGTCGGAGGGGATAAACACCACGTCGCTCGAACCGCTTACCGACAGCACGCTAAACGTGTCGACTTCCTTGGTCTCCGTGGTTTCGGGTCCCAAGTCTTTTGTGGTTTCTATCTTGCATGAGTTGAACAGTGCCAATGAGGCAATGAGCATAAGTGCCAGTTGTTTCATGATGATTGGGGGATTAGAGGTTAAACCATTTGTTGTTGACGGCCTGCATACGCGAATAGATGCGGTAGGCCACCCAGTAGTTGAATGCGATGACTGCTGCCAGCGCCACCATGTAGAGCACTATGGCCCACGGTGCGGTGATGACGCCCACGCTGTAGATGCCATCGGGCGCCAGGGAGTAGAAGAGCGTCTTGGCACCCCATAGCACGGCGGTGCTCAGCAGCGTCGACAGCACAAACATGAGCAGGTTGCTCAGCACCCAGGCGTGGCGGCGGAAGAGTGTTCCGGCAATGAGAAACAGCGAGTGGGGAAACCACACCATCAGCTCCAGGGCCAAGAGGGTGTCGCCAAAGCTAAGCGAGAGGCGTGGCAACATGTCGTGGAGCGTAACGACAAATATGGCCACCGACGATCGGCAATAGCCAAACACCACCTGGTTGGCGGCCATCTGCAACAGGTCGCCGGCAGCGTAGCCAATGCCTGCGGCCAGAGGCAGACCGATGGTGAGGATGAGGTATCGGGCCACGAATTTCTCCAGTCGGCTGGCGGGCAGCATGAAGGCGCTGATGCGATTGCGCTTGTTGCCCAGCTCGCTCACGATGAGCGATCCGCAAGTCACCATATACCAGCCGTAGGCTATGAGCATGAGGGTGCTCACGCTTTCGGCATATTGTGGGTAAGTGTCTTCGAAGAACGCTCCCGTCAGAAGGGGTACTAAGAGGGTTGGTATGGCTATGGCGATGAATCCCGCTGCGGCGAACGTGAGGTAACTCCTGCGTTCCGTCAGTTGCCAACGGAGGGTGTTGATGAATCGGTTGAATTGAAAGTTTTTCATGATCTTATGTATTGGTCGCCCCGGTTGGGATGTGCGGGGCGGATGAATGTTGTGTGTGTGTGTTGTTGTGATGCGCTTGTCAAAACCCGACCTATTGGGCAGGCGGGAAGGTACGGGGAAGACTTCCGCTTACGGCAGCGTCGAAGAGCAGTTCCAGGTTGAGTTGCGTCTCCTCCTCATCGGCCTTCCGATGCACCATGGCGCTCAGGCCTCCGGCGCACGGCTCCGTGTAGACGGCTTGTGCAGCCTCGCTCTCGGCTATGGTGCGGAAGGCGTAGGCCTCCGTAATGGCGCTCACGCTGCTATTGAGCAGCACATGGCTCTGGTCGATGATCACGATGTGGTCGAGCAGCGACTCCACGTCGTGCACCTGGTGGGTGGCCACGATCAGCGTGCGGTCGTCGGTCATGTGGCGCGCCACCACCTTGCGAAACAGGCTCTTCGAAGGAATGTCGAGACCGTTGGTGGGCTCGTCCATGAAGATGTAGCTGCAACCGGTGGCCATGGCAAAACTCATAAACACCTTCTTCTTCTGTCCCATGGAGAGCGACTTCAGGTGAATGTCGGTCGGCAACTCAAAGTCGGCCAAGCAACTGTTGAGCGTCGCCTCGCTGAAGCGGGGATAGAACACGCTGTTGGAGCGCACATAGTCCTTCAGGCTTACGTTGGGCAGGTCATACTCCTCGGGTACGAGGTAGATGTCTTGCAGCATGTCGGGCTTGCGCAGGGCGCAGGGCTCGCCGTTGAGGGTAACAGTTCCCTTGCGCTGGCGCAGCAGTCCGCACACAAGGTAGAGCAGGGTCGACTTGCCCGTGCCGTTCTTGCCCAGCAATCCGTAGATGCGGCCGGGGGCCAGGTTGAGCGAGAAGTCCTTGAAAACCAAGTGCTTACTGCCTGGATAATTGTAGGTGATGTTCTGAATGCTAATCATTTTTCTCTTCAATTGAGGTGTTGTGTTTATTATGTTATAGTGTACTACTTTATTAGTACACTGCAAAGATATAACGTTTCGAGGTGTCTTGCAAGGAAATGGGTTGTTATTTAACAAACAACAACACGCATTAGCGCCTGTTAACAAATAGCGACAGAGGGTTATAATGTGGAGTGTGGAGTGTGGAGTGGGTTAAATACTCACCTCGATCTTGTTTTTGGAGCGTTGGCACAGGTCGTCCACAAACTCCCGTTTACGCAGGGGCGATACGAGGAGCGTGTCGTTTCCTATGCGTATCTCCAACCGGTCGAGCGAGGCGGCGGGCGCCGACAAGGGGCACCGGGTGCGGCGAATGGATCGTATGGCGTTGATGTCGTAGCGCTTGGGGGGAAACAGCGCCACCTTCACCACGAGCTGCGTGTCGCTCACAATATATCTGTAGCTAAACAACCACGCCGTAACGAGAACGTTCAACAGGACCACGGCAATGACGCCAACAACAAGGGCGCCATCGTAGAACAAGGGCAACAGACACGCGAAAAGCACCACATAGAGCACACCCAGCAACCAAGCGTCGACCTTCGAACCATACTTCTTTTCCATACTCCTTATTATATATAGGGGGCGAATGGCGCCCCAACAAATGCTGCAAAGATAGTGCAAACGAGCGCCATGAGAGCTTGCTCTCAAATGGCCGAGTGCAGCCTATCTTATGCAAAGATAGTGCAAACGAGCGCCATGAGAACTTGTTCTCAAATGGCCGAGTGCAGCCTATCTTATGCAAAGATACCAAAACAAGGCGAAACGAAAAGAAGAGGGCGCGTTAAAAAGCGGTAAATGTGGCGCAACAGGATGGGTTGCGAGGGAAAGATTGTTAAGATCGTTGGTAAAAAAGTTTGTCGGCCATTTCGGACAAACCAGCGAGCGAAACGGCGATTTTTGTGAGATGAAATATCTAAAATGGCGCATCCCATTTGCGCTTAGGCATCTTTCGAGTTGCGGAAAGGCATGTTTCGTGTCTCGATCGGCCATGTTCCGCATTGCGAAAGATGGTCTTTCGCACCTCGGTTAGGCATGTTTCATGGCGTGGAATGTTAAATGCAGAACATTCAACGAGACGTATTTATCGCAAGCGCCTGTAAATTAAACAATTACAAAAACACGCTGAGAATCGTGCATTTTCGGACAACGACGAGTTCGTGGAAAAGAAATGTGTAGATCAGACTATAGATTGTTGGGAAAAATTCACACGCTTTTCACACGAATGCAACACGTTCGCAACACGTTCGAGATACCTTTGCGGACGCTAAGCCCCTGTTGGCCGTTAGACCGAAACAGGACGACCATAAGGATTGCAATGCTTTCTTTTTCATGAAAACCCAATGACCGATTGGGGCTAAAGCGCTCAGCGATGTGCGCCAGTCAAGGCGTTCGGACAAGCGATTGGGGGAATGTTACCAAAAACATCGCTCTCTCCTCCCACAATCAAAAAGCCCTAACCGCTCACGATGAAGCAGTTAGGGTTGTGATGTGTGCGCCCGACAGGACTCGAACCTGCACTTCGCAAGAAACTAGATCCTAAGTCTAGCGCGTCTACCAATTCCGCCACGGGCGCGGAAACTGGTTGCAAAGATACATAATAAAACTGACAATCGCCTCATCTTGGCCTTGCTTTTTCGCTTGGTGCGCAAATTATGGCGTGTGGTTTGGTGTTTTTTTACTTGAGTTTGGGCTTCAGTTCGTCGGGCGAGTCGTGGGTGTACATGTTGACGGGTGTTGCCGTCTTGGTGAAGAAATCGCCTATGACGCTTGGGTCGAGCTTGAGCGACGGGTGGAACTTCTCCGACTGCATGTAGCTGATGATGGCCTTGCGCATCTGTCGGGCCACGGGTCGGCGGTCGAGGTTCGACGTGATATCCATGGTGGTCATCAGCAGTTGTCCGCCCAGCACTTGCGCCTCGACCACCATGCCCAGCTTACGGCTCACGTGCCACGTGTCGATGGGTTGGATGGGCGACTGGTAGTTGGCTGGCAGCTCGGAGAGGTTCATGACCTGTGCGCGGTTGAGCAGCTCCCACCAGTTGAGGTTCGACCAGTCGTCGGTGGGAAACTCGCTGAACAGCGGATGGGTGGCGTCGATATGGGCGCCGGTGGTGTGGGGAGGACGCATCTTAAACCAACTGGTGTTCCAGAACACAGGCAGGTACTGCTGCTTGACGTCGTTGCCATAGCGCACCTTGCCTGCGGCGGTGATGAGCACCTTACCCCCTTGGCGCAGCGTGGCGAGGGCCTTGGCGTCGAGCGTGTCGGTGAGGTAGATGTCGCGGGGCGCCGCCACGGGCGCCTCGTTGGGGTAGACCCAATAGTCGTAGGTGTTGGTGTAGGTGCGGTCGCCGTGGCTGAGGGTGAGCGTGAGGGTGTACTTACCGGGCGCGGTGGTGTCGGTGAAGAGCGGCACTCGCGCCACCTTGAGGCTCTTGCCCGCGGGGAGGTCGGCGGTGAGCACCGTGCCGTGGGCGGCTGCGTGCGATATAGCGTAGGACAGGCGTGCCTGATTGAGCGGTTGGCCGCCCAAGGCGTTATAGACGTCGATGGCCACCTCGGCCTTCTCGCCGGTGGTGAACACAAACTTCGGGAACTCAGCCATCACCACCACGTCGTTGCAAAACTGGCGCCACTGGGTGCTGTCGACATACCCTTTCTCGCGGAAGAACACATTGAGCGGACCCACCAGCGCGGTGCCCTGGCCGCTATAGTCGTTGAGAGCCAGCAACAGGAAGCCGGCGTAGTCCTTGGTGCGCAGGTTGCGCTCAATCTCATACTTATAGCAAAGGGTCTGCAACTTGCCACTGGAGAGGAGGAACTTGCGCGCCATCGACTCCATGCCGTGGTCCTTGAGCAGGTCGGCGAAGATGTCGAAGTTGTAGGCTTTGTAGACGCCCGTGTATTGGTTGCGCTCGCTCAGGTCGGGGAAAGCGCACCATTGGCCCTGCTCGTGGGCGATGATGGGCGAGTTGTTGGGCTGGTCGCCCTTGTAGTTGCGTGGGTAGAGCAGCTGATCGTGGTAGTCGTCGACGCTCTGGGGTGCGCGTCGATCCCAGTCGAGGCCGCGTGCGCCCGCCTTGGCGTGGTACTGCGATCCGCCATCCCAGGCCCATCCGCCACCCACGTTGAAGCTGGCGTAGATGCGTCGGTTGTCGGTGCGCTTCCAATAGGAAACCCACTTGTCGCCCCATGTCACCCAGTCGCCCGCAGGCTCATTGCCCGCCGACATCATGACGAACGACGGATGGTTGCCGTAGGCGGCCGTCATGCGCTTGGTCTCGTCCATGAGGTAGTTGTCGATATACATGCCGCGGTTGAGCTTCACGCCATGGTTGGGCCAGCTCGGTCCCTCGGGCTGGAGGTAGAATCCCACCTCGTCGGCCGCTGTGAAGGCCGCCTCGGGCGGACAGTAGCTATGGAAGCGCATGGCGTTGAGACCATACTGCTTGCACTTTCGGAACACCGCCTTCCAGCTCTCCACATCGGTGGGGGGATAGCCCGTGAGTGGGAAATCGCAGTTGCCCACCGTGCCGCGAATCCACACGGGCTGCCCGTTGAGGTAGATCTGCATGCCCTTGACGGTGATCTCGCGCATGCCGAACGTGGTGCGGACGGTGTCGTCGCGGGTGCACACCGCCAGGCGATAGACGCGCGGCGTAAACTCGGACCACAGCTCGGCGTGGGTCATGGGGATGACGTAGGTGGAGTCGTCGTGGCGTGTGGCGCCGATGGGCTGGCCATCGAGCAGGAACCGCAGCTTGCCCTTGGCCGTGGGCACCACCACACGCGCCACACGCTGGTGGATGTCGGGGAACACGGCCACGCGCCCCACGGGCTGGCGACCAGTGCAACGCAACTCCATGCGCCCCACAATGCCGTTCCAGTTGCCTTGTGTCTGGTCGGTGACGCTATGCGAGTCTTGGCCGACACACACGTTCTCGATGCCATTGTAGACGGTGATGGTGATGCGGTTGTCGCGCCCGAAGGCGAGGCAAGGAGTGACGTCGTAGACATGCGGCGTGTTGAGACTCATCTGGTGGCCCACCTTCAGGCCGTTCACCTCGACGGTGGTCTCGATGTGGGGGCGCTCCAGGAAAAGCTCCACGCGGCGCCCCTTCCACGCCTTGGGAACCACCACCGTGCGCGTATAGGCCACGGTGCCGACGTAATGGCGGTTGGGGGTGAGGAAGAAGGGAAACTTCATGTGGCCCGCCTGGCGATACTTCTCCATGTAGGGGTTGAAGTAGAACGACGAGTCGTAGAGCGACCCCGTCCATTGGGTGTGGACCGATGGCAGGTCGCCGAGGTTGTTGGTGAGCATGGAGCCGGGCAACGTAACGGCATGGGTGACGCCGTCGAACGTGGCTTTCCAGGCGCCACGAAGGCTCACCACGTTGCCTGCAAGGGCCTGTGCGCCCACGCAAAGAAAACTAAGCAGAAGGGTATGTCTCATAGGGTTCTTGTTTTAGCAGAAACCGTTTAGGGTGGGTTCTGGCGATTGTTATGGCGCAAAGTTACTAAGTTTTTTGGTTCACCACCTACGCTTTTTGACATTTCTACCCCACAATAAGACATTAACATAGCACAAATCTTCTACTATTATTATTAAGGTGGAAGCCAACGGAGAGAGACATGGATGGGCCTCGAGATGTTAAAAAGCGTGAATTACAGAAAGAAAAACGGTACTTTGTATTGCAACGTATTGGCGTTTTGCCTATATTTGCAACGAAAACAATCATTAAACCGAAAGGACATGAACATCGAAAACGCCAAATCGCAGATGCGGAAGGGAATGCTCGAATATTGCATCCTTCTGCTATTGGAGCGTCAGCCGGCCTATTCCTCCGATATCATCAGGTCGCTGAAGGAGGCCGAGCTGCTCGTTGTGGAGGGCACGCTCTACCCCCTGCTCAACCGTCTGAAACGAGAAGGACTGTTGCAATATCGCTGGGAGGAGAGCCGTATGGGCCCACCCAGAAAGTATTATGCCCTGACCGATGTGGGACTGCAGATGCTGCGCGACCTCGATAAGGCATGGGCTGAGATATCCAACACCGTCAACTACCTGAAGAATCATCAACCAACAACACTGCAATCATGAAAAAGAACATTACCATCAATATGCAGGGCCGACTCTACGCCATCGACGAGGACGCCTACAACCTACTGAAACAATATGAGGACTCGCTCCGCAACTACTTCGCCAACAAGGAGGGCGGCCACGAGATCGTGGACGACATAGAGGCGCGCATAGCAGAGCTCTTCGACGAGGTGGTGGCGAGGGGAAAGGTGGCCATCGACATCAACGATGTGGAGAACATCGTGACGCGCATGGGAGCGCCACGCGACATGGACGAGCCACAAGACGAGGGCGCCGACGAGAACGGCGCAGAAGACAACCCCAACGGACAGGAGAACGGTACCCAAACCAACGCCCGAACGGCATTTGAAACGCTGAAGCGCTTCATCTTCAGGTCAGACCGACGCCTCTATCGCGACATAGCCAACAAGAAGGTGTCGGGCGTGATGGCCGGATTGGCCCATTACTATGGCGGCGACGTGACGTGGTGGCGCATCGGAGCGCTGGTCATACCGCTGCTCTTCATGATGTGGCACATGCCGCAGGTGGTGTTTGGCATGGTGGTGGCCTACTTCATCCTGGTCATCACGCTGCCGCCTGCCTTCACTCCCGCCGACCGCTTGCAGATGAACGGGCGCGACGTGAACCCACAAAACCTGGCGGAGGAGGTGACGGCCGACAACGCCAGTCAGACGCAGCAGCAACCCAACACACGACCGGGATGCGTGGGCGCCATGGGCGAGATCATCATATTCGGCATCAAACTGGTGATGTTCCTGGTGGCAGCCGCCATCATCACGGGATGCTTCTGGCTGCTCGTCATGTTGCTGTTGCTGCTCTTTGCGCCCACCTTGGTGATGTTTGAGAGCCAAGGACTGGCCTTCCCGTGGACGGAGCACCCCTGGGTGGGAACGATCGGCGTGGTGAGCGTGGCCATGTTCATCGTGCTGGCCATCTACGGACTGATGAGCATCTGGCGCTCACACAAGAACCAGCAGAGCGGACTGTCGTCGGGAAGCCGATGGGCGCTGGCCTTGCTGCTCCTGGCATCGCTCACAGGTGTGATGACGTGTGGCACCATCATCGTGAACGACCTGTTGGAACAATCGGATCGGTTTACGGATACACTACACACCCAACACGTGAAGAGCCATACCCACAACGGCTTCTACGTGGACGACGACGAGTGGGAATATCTCACCAGCAACGGATGGATCATCAAGCAGGGCACTCATTGCCACGACCGCTACACCAAGTGTGGCGACTACTACACGGGCAATCGCAAACGACGTTACCTGGACTGCTATGACGAGAACGGGCAGCAGCTCTATCAGGTGGAGCGCACCGATTCGCTCCTGCAGAAGGGCAGCTACACGCTGACCGCCGTGGTGCGCGCCGACGGCCCGGGCGCCTACATCTACGCCATTGCCGACGGAAAGACCTACAAGGTGGAGATTCCAGCTGAAGGAAACACGGGAGGAACCCTCTGGCAGGAAGCCAAGGCAACGAAAAACCTCATGGAAACTGACTCGACGAAGTTGGGAAGCAACAACCGACTCGTGCAGATCGCAGAGGCCAACGACGGAAACGGATATGGATGGTGCACCGTGAGCATCAAGGGCATACACACCAAGAACGGACGCATCAGCTATGGCTTGACCACCGTTCCGAGCATCACCCAGAACCAGTTTTATGGCACGTGGTTCTCGGCCACCGACTTCCATTTGGCTAAACAGTAAGGGAAACACCATCAGGCGAATCCGACACAGTGATCGTCAACGATATACAAATCATAAATCCCCCCTACTTACCATGAGAAAGGCCGGCAATCGATGTTGATTGCCGGCCTTTCGCTTATTGTGGGGGTCAATGACGACGATGGAAAGGGTGGGTTATCATTTCACAACCATCTTCCATGTCTTATGGCCCTTCTTCACGATGACGATGCCACGTTGCGGGCGAGCCAACTGCTGTCCGTTGAGTGTGAAATACTGTACGGGCGCATCCTCGTCGGCCTTCACATCGGTGCCGATCTCCACCTCACGGATGGCGTCGACCACCGGGTTGGCGAGGAAGGCGCGGATGGTGGCGCCAAGATTGATGTAAGCCTGGCGAACCTGCATATACTTGTCGCCGCCACAAGTATAATAGGTGAACATGTCCTCAAACTTCTTCAGGCTGTCGGCCAGGAACACCTCAGCGCCCTTGCCGTACTCCTTGATGACCTGGTAGGCCAGGTTGATGGAATCGGCCAACTGCATGTAGTTGCGGTCGGCAGCAACATCAGAAGAGTTGAACACGCGATAGCCTGAACGGTAGACGCTGTCGAGCTCGGTGGCGAAAGGAACCACGGCTGTTCCCTTTTCGTTGGCCACGAAAGCGGTGAGGCGCGTGGCAGGAGTCTCCAGCAAGCTGGCCTTGCGGCTGAGCGACGTCTTCAGCGTGGAGCCTTTCCAGAAACCATCGACCAGCGAGCCAACGGTGTCGGTGGAGAGCGCCACATCGGTGGCCTCGATGGTGTTGAGACCCTCGCGGTCGGCCAGATAGAGCAGCGGCTTCATGGCCTCAGCCTCACGCACATTGCTCACCGTGAGGCGTGAGCGCTCAATGGTGTTGACCACACGTCCCTGCATGCCATAGGGAAGCGGGGCACTGAACGGCATGAACACATCGTTCCATTCGCCTGCCTTGGCATCATCGAGCACAAGCACGGCCTTGCGGGCGGTGAAGGCCTTGGCGCTGGCAAACTCGCTACGGGTGTGGATCAGCAAACTGTCGCACACGCCATTGGCAACCACATTGGCCGAACCCTCGATGGGGGCGGCGGTGAAGAACAGGGCGTTCTCGTTGGCTGCCACAGGCTGCTCGGAGAGCTGGACAACATTAGTCATATCGTATGAGGTGACAGCGGCATCCTGTGCCTTCGACGTGAAGATGGCAGCGTTCCAATCACCCGTCACCGTGGCCTTGCGACCCTTGGCCACAACCTCCAACGTGGGGTACTTGGTGATGAAGTAAACGATGCTGTCGGGCGTGTCGAAAATCATCTCTGAGGTAACACCCGCGCTGACACGCTTCGTCATCATGGCGCGATAATAGCGATTGGGCTGCAAGCCCGTGAAGGTGAAGAGGGTGTCGCGGGTCTGTCCGACCTCGAAAATCAACTTGTTGATGACACGTGAGGCACACTTGTCCCATGCGCCCGTGGTGCCGTTCAAACTGTCGACCTGACAGATGAAAGCAGGCTGGCAATAGCTGCCGTTCTCGCCATTGGTGAGGTTCACGGCAATGTTGGCTTGGGTGTTGTTCACCTGCTGGTAGGTGACGCCATCATGCTCAACGGTGGCGGTACCGGCGTCAACACGGATGCTATTGAGATGGAGATCGGCCACGCTCTGGCTGACCTCCACCGACATGGTGTCGAGGATGTTCTTGTTGGCGTCGGCCAACCAAATGTAGAGGCGCTTCTTCTGCGTGGGGCGATAGGTGAAGGTGAAGGTGGCGCTGTCGCCCGAGGCAATGCTGGTGCTGATCTCATTGTCGGTGGAGCGCGAGGGAAGCGTCTTGGTGAACGCGCAATAAACATAAACACCCTTATAGGCGAGCGTACCCATGTTCTTCACCGTGGCGGTAATCTGTCCGTCCGTACGGTAGAACATCTTATCGGCCACAAGTCGACCGCTCAACTTTTGGCGCTTGGGAACGATATTGACGAGCGCCGACTGACCAGTGTTGAAACCGTTCATGCCCGTGGAGTCGTCGACGGTGTAATAGCCGTCGCCATATCCGCCCCAACCGAAGTTGAAGTGGAAAAGGCCGGTCGAGGCCTGATAGCCATCGAGCACCACGGCGTGGCCACCCTGCGTTTCGCTGGCACCCGAGTAGAGCAAGGGTTGGCCATCGCGCACATTACTGTAGGCCAGGCTCTCCCAACCCTCTTGGCTATAGTTCCATTTGCCAACATACTTGCTGCTGATGTTAAACTGGTTGTCCATGGCCGTACCCATCTTGTCGATGTTGCCAGCCGTAGCCGTACCATCCTGGTAGCCATAACCCAAGCCAGCGCAGGTGCCGGCGGCGTACATCAGCACCGCCACGGCGGTGTCTTGCTTGAGCGTTCCGGTGCCGCTAAGCTTCATGAGGTCGTAACGCACCGGGGTGCCGGCGGGCAACGAGAAGGTAACGGGAGCGTGGAACCAATCGCCGCTATAGGTGGGCGTGGCGTAGAGCAAGGCGTCGGGGTTGTCCTTACGATAATAGTAAATGATCTGCGAAGCAGCCGTTGCCACACATCCCGACAGCGTCTTTTGGCCGTTGTCGGAGCGCTTGGGGGCGAACATGTTGTAGGGATAATCCTGGTTCCACTTGGTCTTCACAAGAGGATGCACGTCGACCCACGCATTCTTATAGGCGGGCAACTGCAAGCGTTGGCGCACGGAGCGCTTCGGCATTTGGCGCGTGCGTGTTTTCTGCTTCTGCTGCAAGTCGCCAATCTTCTTGGCCCAAGCGTTGAGCATGTTCTTCAAACCATCGGGCATGTTGTTGGGGTCATAGTCGCCCTGGTCGGTATAACCGAGGATGGGCGCCACCTCATCGTCGCCACTGGCAATGACGAAGCCCTTGCCGGCTCCGCGAGAGAAGATGTAATAAGGTGCGTTGGGCACGTTGTCGGACGAGGCGTCGTCGATGGCCACAAACGACTGCGCCACTTGGCGAGCCTCCTTGCGGCTGATGGGATTGGCTTGGACCTGCAAAACTAACAACAGGGCCCATGCCGTAAAAGCGAATTTAATGTTCATAAGTTTGATTGGTTTCGATGCAAATATAGTGCCAACGAGCGCCATGAGAGCTCGCTCTCAAATGGCCGAGCGCAGCCTATCTTATGCAAAGATAAAGGTTTTTTATCATTCAACCACCCAAGAAGTTCAATTTTTTATCCATTACTCCTATATTTATAAATCACACGTGAGGCATACGCCACTACCCGAAGATGCCACAGCTCAATTCCTAAGGGAACAAACCAGCCCCCAAAGCCTTATCCTCAGCTGAGTCTACGCAATCGATTTGGGAATCGAGAAATTGAACAAAAAGCACGGTCGAACCCCCAAAATTGATATTAATATGTTGAAAACATCACGTTTTCAGTGAATTATTGAAAGGAAAATAGTAATTTTGCACCCGTAATCACGAATTAGATAAAGGAATAGATTATGAAAGTAGCTATTGTCGGTGCCAGTGGCGCCGTGGGCCAGGAGTTGCTCAGCATCCTCGCAGAGCGCAATTTCCCGTTAGACGACCTTGTGTTATTTGGTTCAAGCCGAAGCGCCGGAACGAAATACAACTTCCGTGGTAAAGAGTACGAGGTGAAACTCCTGCAACACAACGACGACTTTAAGGACGTGGACATCGCCCTGACATCGGCTGGTGGCGGCACCAGCTTGGAGTTTGCTGAGACCATCACCAAGTATGGTGCTGTGATGATCGACAACTCCAGCGCTTTCCGCATGGATGAGGATGTGCCCCTCGTGGTGCCTGAGGTGAACGCCGAGGACGCGCTCAACCGTCCCCGCAACATCATCGCCAACCCCAACTGCACCACCATCATGATGGTTGTGGTGCTCAAGCCCATTGACCAACTGTCGCATATCCGCAAGGTGCATATCGCCAGCTACCAGAGCGCATCGGGCGCAGGAGCTGCCGCTATGGAAGAGCTCAAGCAGCAATATAAGGAACTCGTAGAGGATGGAAAGGTATCGACCATCAACAAGTTCCCTCACCAGTTGGCCTACAACGTCATCCCGCAGATCGACAAGATGACACCCAACGACTACACGAAGGAGGAGATGAAGATGTTCAACGAGACGCAGAAGATCATGCACAGCGACATCCGCACATCGGCCACCTGCGTAAGAGTGAGCTCGCTCCGCTCACACTCGGAGAGCGTGTGGTTTGAGACCGAGCAGCCCGTTAGCGTGGAGGCCATCCGCGAGGCGCTCCATAAGGCACCGGGCGTGTCGGTGGTCGACGACCCGCAAAACTACGTCTACCCCATGCCCCTGGAAAGCGCTGGCAAGGATGATGTGTACGTGGGACGTATCCGCAAGGACCTGGCCGACGATCTCAGCAACACGCTGTGGCTCACAGGCGACCAGATTCGCAAAGGCGCCGCGCTCAACGCAGTGCAGATTGCCGAATACCTCGTCAAAAAGGGAGACCTGAAGAAATAATCGCAACAAGCGAAAACATAACCAAGCCGATGGGAGGAAGGACCATGAAAGCCTTTCGCCCATCGGCTTTTTTACGCCCAATAGGGCCATGGGAGCTAACCACAAATAAGACATGGGCACATGGCGAATGGGCCACGAAAGGGAAAGGCACAAGCCCCGACAAACACCAACAAGAATAGAAAACGACTGACCGATTGGGGTTGAAAAGCACCATCGGAAAACATTATTTACTTATTACTAGTGATGCGATATTAATCGCTTAACTATAGTTATATATTTGATATTT
>NZ_JAXVAE010000137.1:0-13437 GCF_037460745.1 Hallella sp.
GATGTTTAGTTACCTTTTGCGGAGATATTCATTTTTGTTTTATAGAGGAAAGGTATAATATCTTTGCTATTCATGCAAGTAATCTTACATTTTTTTGATTCAAAACAGCATTTTAGGGGTGTTGGGGGCGCAGAGCGTCTGCGCCTGTTGCGGATTGTTTTGACTAAAGTTTCGGATTTAGTTTCAAACGGGCTGAATGACCGTTCAAAACGAATGCAATCAAGCATGCTTGAATTGCTGAGGTGAAGCCAATAATGCATAGCAAAGCCCAATGAGCGCATAGCCCAGGGCAAGCGAAGCGGGCAGGCTGAACTAACAGTCAACGGCGCGAAGCGTGCGGGCTGAAAGCCCAATGAGCGCATAGCCCAGGGCAAGCGAAGCGACACCCTGGGTATTAATCGTATTTTCATTGGTGCGCCCTGGAAGGGCAAAAGCATTCATCCTTATGTGGATTTTGCTCAGTGACTGTGCCATATTTATTACGCTTTTGCTCTTTCAGAGCGTTAATGGGTATGTTGTTCGTATTCATACCCAGGGTGTCGCTTCGCTTGCCCTGGGCTATGTGCTTGTTGGGCCTTCAGCCCACCCTGCCTAAATCCGAAACTTTAGGTTTTGATCATTATAGGTGTAAAAAAGGCGAAAGGCACCCATCGGCTTTGCCGTTTAGCCCTTGGCAACGTTGCAGGCACGAAGGAGACCGGAGGGGCTCTTTGCAATTGCAATGTTGTTTTTTACAGCGTTATGGGTCAACAGGTCGTATCTTTGCAGCAGACAAGAAGATGTAAACACAAACGATTATGTATTGGATATTATTCATCGGCATTGCAGTGGTTAGTTACCTGGTGCAGGCCAACCTGAAAAGGAAGTTTGAGAAATACTCGGAGGTCACCGTGGCCTCGGGAATGACGGGAGCGGAGGTGGCTCAAAAGATGCTTCGCGACAACGGCATCTTCGACGTGAGGGTTCAGCCCCACGAGGGGTGGCTGAGCGACCACTACGACCCGAGCTGCAAGACGGTGAACCTCTCGCAAGACGTGTACCACTCCAACTCGGTGGCAGCGGCAGCGGTGGCAGCCCACGAGTGTGGCCACGCCGTGCAGCACGCCCGGGGCTACGCGTTTCTCCGACTGCGCTCGGCACTGGTGCCCGCCGTGCAATTCTCCAGCAGCATCATGACATGGGTCATCCTGGGCGGCATACTCCTGATCAACGTGTTCCCCACGCTGCTTCTGATAGGCATCCTGCTGTTTGCGCTGACCACGCTGTTTAGCTTCGTCACGCTGCCCGTGGAGATCGACGCGTCGAGGCGCGCCACCCAGTGGCTGCAAGGCGCCGCCATTACCAGCCACATCCAGCAGCCCATGGCCGTCGACGCCTTAAGGTCGGCCGCTTACACCTATGTGGTGGCGGCCCTGTCGAGCCTTGCCACGCTGGTTTATTACCTGTCGATATACCTATCGAGAAGAGACTGAGGGCGCTAAGGGGGGATGGCCCCATTTTTGTCTCTTTTTGAAACGTTGCAGATGCGAATGGGCAACAATCGTTGCTTTCGTCTGCAACGTTGTTTTTTTTGTTACCCACCCAACCGTTTTCGTAATTTTGCGCCATAATCATTTATTATGGCAACAAACGACGTGTACAAAAGATTGTGTTTGGACAACAACTCCAAGGAAGTTTTGCAAGGCAAAGGGGGCAACATCATTCCCCCACCCGAGAAGGAACCCCTATGGAAAGGGTTCTTGGAGAAATTCAAGGACCCACTGATCATCGTGCTCTTGGTGGTGTTCTGTTTCTCGGTGATGGTGGCAACCTACGAGGTGTGCTGCCAGGGAGCGCCGCGCAGTTCGTTCATCGAGCCCTGCGGTGTGCTGGTGGCGCTGCTGCTGGCCACAGGCGTGGGGTTCTGGTTTGAGGTGAAAGCCGCCAAGGAGTTTGACGTGCTCAACCAGGTGAAGAACAAGCGCAAGGTTCAGGTTATCAGAAAGATAGACGGACAAGCCAAGACCCTCTATGTGCCCAAGCACGACGTGGTGGTGGGCGACATCGTGAAACTGGAGGGTGGCGACGAGATACCCGCCGACGGCATCGTGCTGAAGGCCAACAACCTCATGGTGGACGAGTCGAACTTCACGGGCGAGCCCTACGCCTCGAAGAACGCCGACGGCGCCGTGGGCGACAAGGAGGTGGCCTACCCCGCCAACATGCTGCTGCGCAGCTCGACGGTGATCGAGGGCGAGGCCGTGATGCAGGTGCAAAAGATCGGACTCGACACGGAGGAAGGCAAAGGCGTGGTGCAGGCCAGCCAAGACAGCAACGTGAAGACACCGCTCAACCGACAACTCGAATACCTGGGACGCTTCATCTCCCTGGCCAGCTTCGTCATTGCGGGCCTCATCGTGGTGGGCCGATTGGCCTACTATTACCTCACGGTGGTGAGCGCGGGCGGGTTCGAGTGGTTAGGCTTCTTCCAGGTGCTGATCAACTCCATCATGATTGCCGTGGCCCTCATCGTGGTGGCCGTGCCCGAAGGACTGCCCATGAGCGTTACGGTGAGCCTGGCCCTGAGCATGCGCAAGATGCTGAAAGAGAACAACCTCGTGCGCAAGCTCCACGCCTGCGAGACCATGGGCGCCGCCACCGTGATCTGCACCGACAAGACCGGAACGCTCACCGAGAACAAGATGCGGGTGATGGCATGCTTCCCTGAGGAGGGTGTGGACATGGACCTGCTGGCCCGCGGCATCGCCATCAACTCCACAGCCAACCTCTCGACCGACGAGCACGGCGCGCCCCAAACCATCGGCAATCCCACCGAGGGCGCGCTGCTCAAATGGATTGCGGCAAAGGGCTACAACTACGAGGCGCTGCGCGAGCAGGCCAACGTGGCGCAGGTGGTGCCTTTCTCAACCGAGATCAAACGCATGGAAACAACCACCGTCGAGGGCGAGCGGTTTGTGAAGGGAGCGCCCGAGGTGGTGATGGGCTTGTGCAACGACTTCGGCGCCATCGACAAGCAACAGGCGCTGACGTTGCTGGCCACCTATCAGGCCAAGGGCATGCGCACCCTGGCCTTCGCCTACCAGCACCACGGCGCGCTGGCCCTGCAGGCCATCGTGGCCATTGCCGACCCCGTGAGAAGCGATGTGGCCGAGGCCATCAACACCTGCCGAAACCATGCGCACGTAAGGGTGATCATGGTGACGGGCGACAACGCCCTGACCGCTGGCGAGATAGCCCAACAGGCAGGACTCGTGGAGCGTGGCGAACCGGTCGTGGCGCTCACAGGAGCCGAGTTTGAGGCCCTGACCGACGAGGAGGCGAAAACGTTGGTGGGCAACGCCGAGTTTAAGATCCTATCGCGCGCCAAGCCCAACGACAAGGCCCGCCTGGTAGGACTGTTGCAGGAACGGGGCGAGGTGGTTGCGGTGACGGGCGACGGCACCAACGACGCGCCGGCCTTGAAGAAGGCGCAGGTGGGACTCTCCATGGGCGATGGCACGGCACGCGCCAAGGAGGCCAGCGACATCACCATCATCGACAACTCGTTTGCAAGCATCAACACCGCCATTCTCTGGGGCCGCTCGCTGTATCTCAACATCCGTAGGTTTGTGGTGTTCCAAATGACCATCAATGTGGCGGCCTGCCTCATCGTGCTCTACGGCGCATTTATGGGATTGGACTCGCCGCTCAACGTGACCCAGATGCTTTGGGTGAACCTCATCATGGACACCTTCGCAGCCATGGCGCTGTCGTCGTTGCCCGCCGACCCCAGGGTGATGAACGACTATCCGCGAAAGACCAACAGCAAGATTATCGACCGGGGCATGATGAAGATGATTCTGGGATCGGGCCTGGTGTTCTTCGCCATTCTCGTGGGAATATGGCAGATGCTGAGCCATGGCGACTACATGAGCTTCGAGGCGCTGCTGAGAGATTTCGACATCGACCATCTCACCGACTTCTCCGCCGCAACCCACGTGCGCAACCCACACGAACTGGGCATCTTCTTCACGTTCTTCGTCATGTTGCAGTTTTGGAACATCTTCAACGCCCGCTATTTCCGCACGGGCAGGAGTTTGGTGGAAGACCTCGCCGACATGGTCCGACGGCCTTCGTCGATCAAGCGGCACTACAGCACCGGCTTCGCCTTCGTGCTCGTTGTGATACTCGTGGGACAGTTTCTCATAACCAACGTGTTTGGCAAGATGTTTGGCGTGGAGGCCTTGTCGGCCACCGATTGGTTGCTCCTCGTCGCCGTCACGTCGCCCGTTCTCCTGATCGGCGAAGTGTTCAGGCTGCTGCGCAACCGCTTGGCACGAAGGTAAATCCCGGCCTGCGCCCCATCCTGGCGCAGGCCGAGTCATGATTTGGGATAAAAGCCCGCATGGCTTCGCGTTGTTTTGACACAAAACCATTATCTTTGCACCCTCAAAACGCACGGCCCCATACAGTCACTATCCCGAATAGGATCGTCAGGGCGTAGACTGGACAAGGGTGCGACAGGCGTGCTTTGTAGATTCTTGAGCAACAAAATGAAACATCAGACAAACGCATTGGGACATAGACGGGCGCGTGGCTGGAGGGCCGCGGCCGGGTTGGCAATGGTGGCGACACTGCTGCTGGCAAGCTCACCGACGGCCGGGGGCAAGAGCATCGACCCGCAACGGGCAGCGCTCATAGCCCAGCGCTACGTTAGGTTGGCGGGGGCAGGCGCGGCTCAGGCACCGGCACGTGGCGTGGTTCCGACATCTGGCGCACCTTATTATCTATTCAACGACGCCCGTGGCAACGGTTTTGTTGTCGTGGCGGCCGACGACGAGATGGGTGAGGTGCTGGCCTACGGCACCGCCGGACCTTTGGACACGCTCAATGCCAACCCCTGCGTGAAATGGCTGTTGGAGGGTTATCGCCTTTCGTATGAGGCATTGCGCCAGGGCAAGGGTCGCTCACGGGCGCAGGCAAGCCGCAATGGGGCGCCATTTGACAAGACCGTTGAACCGCTGCTGACGAGCAAATGGGGACAAGGGCACCCGTTCAACGCAATGACGGGTTATCCCTATAGCGGATGTGTGGCCACGGCGGTGGCGCAACTGATGTATTACCACCAATGGCCCGCACAGGGACAAGGCGCCAACACCTACACCGTGACCTACTACAACACGACGAAAAGCGCCGATTTCAGCCTGTCGCACTACGACTGGGAGCACATGCTACCCTCCTACCGCTATCCCGTGAGCGCCACCGCCGAGGAGGAAGATGCCGTGGCTTTGCTCATGAACGATGTGGGCACAGCCTCGTTTATGCAGTACACCCCCAGCGCCAGTGGCACGCAGGGCGTATTTGCCTACCAGGCGCTGCAAAAGCATTTCGATTACACGGCGGCCTATGTTACGAGAGCCACGGAAGGTCCCAATCGCTTTGCCGAAATACTGCGACAGGAATTGCTCAACGGTTGTCCCGTTTACCTCGAAGGGCGCCCCGCCGGATCGGCCTCGGGCCATGCGTGGGTGACCGACGGATTCGACGAGAACGGCCTGTTCCACATGAATTTCGGTTGGGAGGGACAAGGCGACGCCTATTATTCGATCACCAACCTCAGCGTGCCGGAAACCGGAGGCGAGTTTCAGGGCAAGCCGTTGGCCTTCAACCGTGCCGTGACGGCCATCCTGGCGCATCCCAACAATGGAAAATATCCCGACATCGACCGTAGTCTTCTGTAATCGTCTCCCCAACTGATGTTCAACGAAGGCGGCTCGCTAAGGCTGCTGGGATCGGTCAACAAGACGTTTGGCACACAGGCCACGGTGAGGGTGGAGATGAGCTCGTTCGTCAACCGCGGCAAGCCGTTCCGTGGCGATGTCGGCGTGGCCGTTTGCGACAAAAGCGGGACATTCGTGCGAGTGGCCTATAGCGACGACCATGCACAGGGCGGACTGACGCAACGCATCTATGGCAACAACCACGACGGCATGATGGGAACCGACTATCTCATCAATGAGGCGCAACCCATTGGAGTAGACCTGGCCCACCTGGACGATGGCTATTACCGCCTCGTTCCCGTGTGCGTGGCCCGGCACGACGATGGCACGTGGGATGCGCCAATCCGCATGAAGAAAGCCCCTACCATTGAGGTGCAACTGGCCAACACCTGCGGACGCATAGCCGAGATGTGCACCGACACCGCCCATTTCCAACTGATGGCGCAGCCCCGGCTGTCCGCCAAAGCCGAGCAAGGGGCGAAGGTGCGTGCCTTCTTCACCGTGAAGAACCTCAACGGTGTGCCACGCGATTGCTACCTGAGGGTGCTGCTGCTCGACGAGCGCCAAGCCGTGGTGCTCAACACTCGCGTCGAGAGGCCTACAGAGATCGAGGGCTTTTCGGAGGCCGAGATACCCATCGTGCTCGCGTTGCCCACCCATTTGGCTCCAGGTCGCTACAAGGTGCAACTGGAGTTGACGGCCGACGAGGATGGAACCCAGCGCTATCCCATCAACCCAATACACGACTGCGACACGGCCTACCTCGAAGTGGCGAAGGCTGAGGAACGCCCATTGCTGGCGAAGGCCGAGGTGTTTCTGGCCGACGACTCGAACGACAAGGTGGAAGAGGGCTATATCGACCTCGCCAAGCAGTCGCTTTTCAAGCTCGGCGTGGCGCTTCGCGCATCGGAAGGCCGCACCTACGAAGGTCCCGTGAGGATGTGGAGCGAAGACATGGCGACAAAGGAGAGAACACAAGTGCAGGGCATCGACGACGAGGTGATCGTTTCGTCGTCTTACGATGTGCCGCTCTTCAGCTATTGGTTGCGCAAGGGCAACCTGCCATGGGCCGACGGCCACACCTATCGCATCATCGTGATGGAACAATGGGAGGGTGTGGATGTGGAACTGGGGCATGCCGATGAACCTTCTTATTGCCTGAAACGCGAGGGCGATCTCGTTACCCTTTTCAGAGGCACGCCCACACAGATAGAAGGCGTGCAAGCCTTTGGCGTGAGACGCGAGGGCTGTAGACTCGTGGTTTCGGGCAGTGGGACGAGAACCGTGAGACTCTATAACGCGAATGGTCAGCTGGTGAGACAGATATCGACCCGTGGCGAACAGGCTGTGGTGTCGCTGCGAGGCATGCCAAAGGGTGCATATTTGCTACGATTGGAAGGCAAACGGAATGGCTGCTGGCGAATCCTTTGGGACGGACGCTGACGTGCCTTCTTCCACATGATGGACGTTGTAGGTCCATTGGGAATGACGGATCTGACAGGCCATTGTGCATGGAGAGCGATTGGCTTGGACATAACGAACGACTGGCTTGGCTAAGGAATCCCGCCTCAGTTATTCGGGCCGCGCTTTGGCGGTGGGCCATTTTTGTTGTACCTTTGCAGCAGAGAAGTGTTTCTGTTACAACACAAACCCACCAACCATGTTTCAAAACCGCAATAAAAAAGGAGAACTTTTGAAAAAGCGACCGTCGGCGATGCTGTCGCTTTTGCCTATCGCCGTGCTTGTGGCGATGCTCATCGCCACCATCAAATCGTTTGGTAGCGACGCCCTCAGCGGCGCCTCGCAAATAACGCTGCTCACCGTGGCCGCCTTCTGCGTGCTCATCGGCATGGGCTATCTCAATGTGCCCTGGGCCAGCTTCGAGAAAGCCATCACAAAGAACGTGTCGAGCGTGTCGAGCGCCTTGGTCATCTTGCTGCTCATCGGCGCCCTTGGCGGCATTTGGATGGTGAGTGGTGTGGTGCCCGCCCTTGTGTATTATGGCGTGCAGATCATCCATCCCAACATCTTTCTTGCCTCCACGTGTGCCATCTGCGCCTTGGTGAGCGTCATGACGGGTTCGTCGTGGACCACCATCGCCACCATCGGCATCGCCCTCATGGGCATTGGCCGGGCGCAGGGCTTCGCCGATGGATGGGTGGCCGGAGCCATCATCAGTGGCGCCTACTTCGGCGACAAGATATCGCCTCTCTCTGAAACCACCACGTTGGCATCGGGAAGCCTCGGCGTGCCATTGTTCAAGCACATACGCTACATGCTCATCACCACAGTGCCATCGATGGCCATCGCCCTCATTCTCTTCGCCATTGGCGGTCTGCTCACCAACAGCAGCAACGCGCAAGACATCGACACATTTACGCAGGCCATCAGCCAACGCTTCAACATCACGCCGTGGCTGCTCTCGGTGCCTGTGCTGACAGGTGTGCTCATCGCCCGCCGTGTGCCGCCCATCATTACGCTTTTCCTATCGTCGCTCTTGGCCGTGGGCGCCGCCATGATTTGGCAGGCCGACGCCCTCAGGGAGATCGACCCATCGCTCTTCCGCGCCGCCATGCAGAGCCTGTGTGGAAGCACCTCGCTCCACACCGACAGCGACATGCTCACATCGCTCGTCGCCACACGCGGCATGGGCGGCATGATGAACACCATCTGGCTCATCATCTGCGCCATGTGCTTCGGCGGAGCCATGTCGGCCTCGGGCATGGTGGGCGGCATTACCCGTCTGTTTATCCATCTCATAAAGGGCCGCACCTCGCTCGTGGGATGCACCGCCACCACGGGCCTGATGCTCAATGTGGCCATCGCCGACCAATACCTGTGTATCCTGCTCACGGGCAACATGTTTCGCGACGTGTACGACAATGAGGGCTATGAGCGCCGATTGCTCAGCCGAACCACCGAGGACGCCGTTACCGTAACCTCCGTGTTGGTGCCCTGGAACACTTGCGGCATGACGCAGAGCACCGTGCTTGGCGTGTCGACCTTCTCTTACCTGCCTTATTGCTTCTTCAACCTGCTGTCGCCGCTGATGAGCGTAGTAGTGGCGGCACTCAACTATAAGATATTCAGGCGCAAACCGTTAGCCGAACAAAATTAATGATTTTTAGGTGCCTATTCGTTTGAATGTGGAGAAAAACGTTTATCTTTGCATAAAACGACGAACCTATGGCCAAATTTATCAATCCGTTCACCGATATCGGTTTCAAGCGAATCTTCGGACAGGAGATATCGAAGCCCTTGATCATCGACTTCCTCAACAGTCTGATGGAGGGCGAGGAGCACATCGAGGACATCACGTTTCTCGACAAGGAGCAACCGGCGCTCTATGAGGATGACCGATCGCTCATCTACGATATCTACTGCCGGACGGAGCGTGGCCACAACATCATCGTGGAGATGCAAAACAAGTCGCAGCCCTACTTCAAGAACCGTAGCATCTACTATGTGTCGGAGGCCATTGCGCGACAGGGCGAACGCGGATCGTCGTGGCAGTATGCCATCGACGCCGTGTACCTGGTGGCGTTTCTCAACTTCAGCCCGATAGACTTCGACAAGAAGTTTCGCACCGACGTGACGCTGACCGACAAGGAAACGCACAAGATGTTCTCCGACAAGGTACGCATGACGTTCATGCAACTGCCCCTGTTTGACAAGGAAGCCGACAACTGCGACAACGATTTCGATAAATGGATTTATGTGCTTAAAAATATGGAAACATTGACACGACTGCCATGGGCGGCCAAGAGCTCCGTGTTCCAACGCCTGGAACAGATTGCCGACGTGGCCTCACTGACAAAACGGGAGCGCATGAAATATGACGAGGGACTTCGCAAGTACCGCGACACCCTGTCGGTGCTCGAAGGCGCAAAGCAAGACGGCCTGGCCGAAGGACGAGCCTTGGGGCGTGCCATGGGTCATGCTGAGGGCTTGGCTGAAGGACGAGCTGAAGGACGGCAAGAAGGCTTGGCTGAAGGACGACAAGAAGGCCGACAAGAAGGCTTGGCTGAAGGACGAGCTGAAGGACGGCAAGAAGGCGCCAACAGCGAGAAGCAGGACACCGTCAACCGGTTGCTTGCTGCAGGCACAAGCATCGACGTCATTGCCATTGCCACAGGTCTCTCGAAAGAAGAGGTCGAGAAACTGATAAAGTAAGACTATCGGCCATGGTCGACCGAGAAATGCCCAGCGTGTTTCCCCACGACTTATGTTACAAACACGGATTACGCTTTAGAGAACAAACATCATGTTGGTTAGAAAAGCGCAATCCGTGCTTTTTTATGAAATGCCAGCCTCAACTTACACAATATCCCAAACAACCACTAACGAAAACAAGATAATCCAATGATCAAGAAATTACTATCAATCGCGCTCTTCGCCCTGGCAAGCCTTACATCGTTGGCTCGCCCGCATGGCGAAGCATTTGCTATCCTTATTGAGAAAGCCAACATTACCGGACAATGTTTCCAGTTCTACGACCAATGGTCGACCCAAGACGTGGAGGACATCTGGAACCAAGGCAGAAACGCCAAGTCGGTGAACTACACACGGGCAGGATGGCTTGCCATCTCACAAAAAGAAAGTGCGGATCAAAAATACAAGTACAACTCATTCAAGGAGATCAAGAAAGCGGCTGACAACGAAGCGAAGAATGGCATCTTCCTACATTCGCTGACCCTGGCAGAAGTGGGAACACGCTGGTACTGGATTGGCCTCTCCGAGAATCGTCCCAACATATCGCGTCAGGTAGTGGAAATGGTGAAAACCAGCAAGCTCAACCAATGGATGGCCGAGAAAGCCCAACAAGGCCTGAAGGTGATCAACTGCGCCAGGAAAATAACCGAGTGTGCTGTCGTGGCACACGACGGAACCGACATCGACCGCCAGGAGGCCTGCCTCTATGAGACGGCTCAAGAAGCGCTCGACGACGTTAAGAGGCATTGGGAGGCAGGATGGCGCGTCGGCCTGATCGACGTGTCACCCATGAACAAGTACACCATCGTCTACAACACCTACACCACACCGCGCGAAGGCGAACAGTATCTGGCTTTCTGCGATTCCAGGGAGAGTGCCAAAAACTTCATCAATGAGCACGCTCACAATGGTTACTTCATCACTCATGTGGGTGGAGCGTTCTACCCTGGCGCTACCGACGAGAACGGCAACCCCATGTCGTTCATGCAAATCATGAGCGGACTGGTTTCCACCACTGCCAACCTCGTAGGATCCATCAATGGCGGCAAGGATGGCGGTGGTGCAACCGTCGGTGGAGGAAGCGACGGTGAGACGGCCAACACCGCATCGTGCCGCACCCAGGAAGATTATCAGAGGGAATATGACAAATGGGCAGAGAAAGCACGCCACGCAGCCTTGTCGCATTATAAGAGCAGCAAGATCGACAACCAAACCGGGCACAAGTCGGGCGAGATAACAGCTGGCAACCGCAAAATTCTTCGCGGCTACCAAAAGCTCATGCGAGGGGTAGCCGACGCCGCCTCAAAGGCCGGATTCACCCTAAAAAGGGCCGACATAGAGTCATTCGTTCCCTAACCACAGCTCCTGGCAGGCCCACTGGCCGACGGCCAGGGTGAAGCGGCCATGATCTCATAGCTTCACGTTGCGGATGCACGTGTTGCATGAATACCAACGTTTTCGTTAAGCCAGATGAGCAGAGCTAAGTTTACTTAAGCTATGCCATGGCGAGAAAACGTGCCATGAAATGGAAGGTTTTCGTTAAGCCAGATGAGCAGCGCTAAGTTCACTTAAGCTCTGCCATGGCGAGAAAACGTGCCATGAAATGGAACAAATGACCAAGCATACCATCAAATTCTGAACCCAGAGGGAGTGCTTTTACAAACAGATTCCGTAAATTTGCACCTGCCCGTTGATGTTACGAAATGACAAAACGACACCTGTCGTACCCAACGAAGCGACATGACACTTGTCGTAAGATGATAACGCTTTAACAAGACAAAGATATGAAGCCTTACAAATTTGAACCCTACCTGAAAACCACATTATGGGGTGGCTATCAGATTGCGCCTTTCAAGGGAATATTCACGGCGCAGCCCAATATCGGTGAGAGCTGGGAAATAAGCGGCGTGCCCGGACACGAGAGCGTGGCCATCGACCGCGGACTGGTGGACGACATCGACATGGGCCTCACACTCACCCAACTCATCGACAAATACAAAGGACTGCTCGTGGGCAACAAGGTTTACAAGCATTTCGGCAATAAGTTTCCGCTGCTCGTGAAATTCATCGACTCGCGACAGGACCTTTCCGTGCAGGTGCATCCCAACGACGAACTGGCCATGGAGCGCCACGGCTGCGCCGGAAAGACGGAGATGTGGTATGTCATCAAGAGTGATGTGGGGGCGAAAATTTACAGCGGCCTCAGGAAAAGCATCACGCCCGACGACTATGAGCGGTTGGTGAGCGCCGACAATGAGGAGAATGGCGAGAACCCAATGGCTTCGGTCATCGCCACCCACGAGGCGCACGACGGCGACTTGTATTTCCTGCCGGCGGGACGACTGCACGCCATTGGCGCCGGCAACTTCCTGGCTGAGATTCAGGAAACATCCGACATCACTTACCGCGTGTACGATTTCGGACGCAAGGACGCGCATGGCAAGCCGCGCGAGCTGCATATCCAGGAGGCGCGCGACGCCATCGACTACCAGGTGTGGCCCGAGTATCGCAGCAGCTACGACAGCACGAAGCCCATATCGCAACTCATCAACTGCCCACACTTCATCGTTCACCGCGTGGTGGTGCAGGTGGCCTCGCAAGTCGATTTCAAGACCGACTCGTTTGTGGTGGTCATGTGCCTGTGGGGTGAGGCCAACATCAATGGCGTGCACATCCATCAGGGCGAAACCATCCTGGTGCCGGCCTGCGAGAACGTGCTCTACATCTTTGGCAACGCATCGTTCCTCACCGCCACGCTTTAGCGGGCGCTGATGTGGGAAGCGCCCGCCAAGGCGCTACCATTCCACCCACAAGGGATGGCGAAGGTTTCTCAGGGTCTCATCGATCCTGAGCTGCCATTCCCTTTGGGTTCTCACATCATATCGGCTCCATGCGGCACCGAAATAATAGGTTATCCTTTCGCCGTCCTTGAGGTTGCGCCTAACGCCCAGCGCATGGCCCACAAACTCCCAGTTGACAAGGTCCTTCGAGTGGAGAACAGGCAACCCGGGAATACAGTTGAACGAACTCGCCGTGAGGTAATAATCGTCGCCCACGGCGACCACATCTGGGTCGCTATAGTCGGCGTAGAGCACCGGGTTGGTATAGGTGCCGTCCCCATTGTCGGGGCACCACGTCTTAGAAAGTTGCTGGGCGCCCGCCGTATGCCACAGCAGGAGGCCCAATAATAACAAGCCGTATCTCATTTCATCAGTTTTTTTATATGAAATACGAGCGGGAACGGGGAAACACTTAAAAGCACGAGCGGCTATAAGGCTTTAAGGCTTGTTGGCGCCTGTTTCGAGCAGGCTTCTGCATAAACACCGCTATCATCAACGCCAAGCTAACAATGGAGCCTGCAATCCGACAGGCTCAACCTAAGGAAGGTAAATTAGGTGAAACTGTTGTCGGTATCCACCAATTATCCCAAGCGGGTCTAACCATCGGAAATGAAAGGATAGTAAGG
>NZ_JAXVAE010000138.1:0-1865 GCF_037460745.1 Hallella sp.
AAATATCAAATATATAACTATAGTTAAGCGATTAATATCGCATCACTAGTAATTAAGAATAGGATTCCAATTATTATCAAGACTAAGAGTTTATGAAAAAGTATTTAGCAGAGATGGTGGGCACTATGGTGCTTGTCCTTATGGGCTGTGGCGCCGCCGTCTCATTGGGATGCGCTCCCATTGGCAATCAGGCCGCCGTGGTGGGCGCCACCGCCAAGACCAATGGTGCCACCAACAAATTCGCAGGCTTGGCCATTGGCCTATCGCTGGTGCTTGTCCACTTGGCTTGCATTCGCTACACGGGCACATCCGTGAACCCCGCTCGCTCCATTGGCCCAGCCCTGTTCCAGGGAGGTTCGGCCTTGGCCAACCTCTGGATCTTCATCGTTGGTCCGTTGGTGTGCGGCGCACTGGCTGCGCTGGTGTGGAAAATCATTGAACCCGCAAAGAAATAAACTTTAGGCGGCCATGCATGCCGCCCTTCTTCATAGGGCCTTCCTCGTGTGGGAAGCGTCCTCATGGGGAAGACCCTTTCGTATTAATTATTATATTATGAGTCGTCAGTCATTAACTAACAAACAGTATTTTCTTCCGTTCGTACTCGTTACATCGTTGTTCTTCCTGTGGGGCTTTGCCCGCGCCATCCTCGATGTGCTGAACAAACACTTTCAGAACGAGCTCGACATCAGCATCACCCAGTCGTCGCTCATTCAGGTCACTACCTATTTGGGCTATTTCCTCATGGCCATTCCCGCCGGATGGTTCATCAATCGCCGAGGCTATCGCCTGGGTGTGGTGTTTGGTTTGATGCTGTTTGCCATTGGCGCGTTCCTTTTCATTCCCAGCGCTTTGGCCGGAACGTTCTACGCTTTCTTAGGCGCCCTGTTTATCATTGGTTGTGGCCTGGTGTTCTTGGAGACCGCGGCCAATCCCTATGTCACGGAGTTGGGCGATCGCGACACCTCGACGGCACGACTCAACTTCTCGCAGTCGTTCAATGGCCTGGGATCGCTCTCTGCCACATTCTTCGTCGGTCAGTTTCTCTTCAGTGGCGATAGCCAGGCCAACGACATTGTGCTGCCTTACTCCATCCTTGGCGTTTTGGTGCTGATCATTGCCGTTGTATTCTCGCGTGTCAACCTTCCCGAGATCAAACATGCCGAGACCGAGGAGGACCGTCAGCAGGGCACGCGCATCAAGAAGCTGTTTAAGCACCATCCCATGTTCGTTTTCGGACTGTTCGCCCTGTTGGCCTATGAGGTTGCAGAGATATCCATCAATAGCTATTTCATCAATTATGTCACGGGCAAGGGTTGGATGAGCGACAACCTCGCGTCCATTGTCCTCACCATAGCGTTGGCCTTCTTCATGGTAGGACGTTTCTTGGGCAGTTGGATTATGCGACGTGTCAAGGCCGAGCACATGCTTTTCGGTTGTGCCGTAGGTAGCGTGTTGTGCATCGGCTTGGTACTTCTCAACCTGGGCCCTGTGTCGATGGTGGCCCTCGTGTGCAACTATCTCTTCGAAGCCATTATGTTCCCCACCATCTTCTCGTTGGCCTTGCGTGGCTTGGGCAACCTCACGAAGAGCGCCTCGTCGTTGCTGATGATGACCCCCATCGGTGGTTGCGGCTTCCTGCTCATGGGTGTTGTGGCCGACGCCACAGGCATGCAGAGCCTGCCATTCCTCATCCCCTTCTTGGGCTATTTTGTGGTGTTGCTTTTCGCATCCGAGCTGACGCGCAAGAAAAATGCGACCGTTCTGACGCTCTGATCACCGATTAGGTCCCAGAGCCATAAGTTATAATCATCAAAAAGAGGGTGTGTCATAATTGACTATGGTCATTTATGGTGCACCCTCCTTTT
>NZ_JAXVAE010000139.1:0-8838 GCF_037460745.1 Hallella sp.
ATTTCAGTATGTAAAAGACAAGAAATACAGGATGTTCATCAAAGTCTTTCATAATAACAACATTATAGAAACAGCCCAATTACCTTAGCTTTTGTGGTCTGATCTGAGTTTTTTCATTTTAGGCGCTTCATCTATATCTGTTGGAATTCAATCCTTTTGCCCATGAAGACTATAAGTAGTTTCATACTAACTTTAGCAACCTTTGCCTGCATATGTAGCTGGCAAAGCAACATCTATGCACAAAGAACAGACATTGAGAAACGCTTGTCCACCGCTCCTGTGCAGGAGAAGGCCTATCTGCACCTGGACAACAACTGCTACTTCCTGGGCGACACCATCTGGTATAAGGCATACTTGGTGGAGGCGGG
This sequence comes from Hallella sp., assembly GCF_037460745.1. Taxonomy (NCBI): domain Bacteria; kingdom Pseudomonadati; phylum Bacteroidota; class Bacteroidia; order Bacteroidales; family Prevotellaceae; genus Hallella; species Hallella sp. The sequence continues at coordinate 369 of NZ_JAXVAE010000139.1, forward strand.
CAACCTGCGACCGACGGCGGATAGCCGCATTCTCTATGTGGAACTGGTGGATCCTGAAGGACATGTCGTCGAGCGGCATCGGCAATACATCGGGCGGCCCGATGCCGACCATGGAGACTTCGCGCTGGCCGACACGCTCCGCTCGGGCTATTATGAGCTCAGGGCCTACACCCGATGGATGATGAACTTCTGCGTGACCGAACGCCCCTACAACCGCAAGGATCGCGAACTGTTTTACAACCGGCAGATGGCCAAGGACTTCTTTCGCGACTACGGCACGGTCTGGTCGCGCGTGGTGGCAGTGTACGAGCGACCAGAGAAAGATGGCGACTACAGCGACCGCCAGATTCTTCCGCGCCCGAGGCAGCGAGCTCTCAAGCCCAAGAAGCCCAGCCTCAACGTCACATTCTATCCCGAGGGTGGCAATCTGATTGCCGGCACACAGTGCCGAATAGCCTTCGAGGCCCTCAACGAGGATGGCGAGGCGGTGAACATCACAGGCAAGGTGGACGGACAAGACATCCGTGCTGACTTCATGGGGCGGGGCTCCTTCCTATATGATGTCCCCAAGGAAGGAAAGGCACGGGCGACGTTCAGCTATCAAGGCGAGGACTATCGCTTTGTGTTGCCCGACATCCTACCGAAAGGGCTCACGCTCCGCGTAAGCGAGGACGAGGTGACGCTGCAAGGTCAAGGACTATCGGCAAAACACCTCAAGGCGGCCTTCCTCACCCGGGGCGTGCTGCGTAGCCTCTTGGATGTGTCATTGGACGCCAAAGACGAGGGCACGCTTCATTTCGACAGAAGCCAACTGCCTACAGGGGTGTGCGACCTCATCGTCTATGACGAAGCGGGCAACGTGCTGGCCGACCGCCTGTTTTTCGTCAATCACCATGACTACGACCAGCGCCGCATCACCATTGAAGGCGCCAAGACCAAATACCAGCCCTGCGAGAAGGCCGACCTGACACTGGCAGCACCAAGAGACGTGCGGACGCTCAGCGTGGCCGTACGCGATCAAAAGGGCACGGCACCGTCGTACGACAGCGGCTCACTCCTCACCGACCTGTTGCTCACCAGTGACATCCAAGGGTTTGTGGCGCAGCCCAACTATTACTTTGAGCGAGACGACAGCCTGCACCGCGCTCGTCTTGACGTGTTGCTGATGGTGCAGGGCTGGCGACGTTACGACTTCAAGGAACTAAGTGATGGCAAGCCCCTGCGCTACCATCCTGAGAAGAACATCGAGATAGACGGCGCCGTCTACAAGGCTCCTGTCTTCGACCCCATTGAGCCCGATGAGCTGCCCCTTTGGCGAGATGGCGTCTTCGGGTGGACATTTGAGGAGGTAGCCAATACAGCAAACCTCCCAGCATTTACGAATTGGTTAGTCACAGGAAAAATAGTAGGAGAACAAGGTGCTTTGGCTGAAAAAGAGCGCGGCGTGCTGCTACCACAATTGCCAAACCAAACGGGCGATTCATCACCTGATGACACACCCAACAACAACACAGGCAAGGAAACTAACAAGGATGTGGAAAAAGATTATGGTGTCAATCATCCAGGACTGAAACATGAAGTGACCATCGAGGGCGAGATGACACTCACGGGTCCGAAGGGAGAGAAATCGACGCCCTTCACGCTGCAGACTACGGATGACGGACGCTTTCATTTTCAGATGGCGCCCTTCTGGGGAGAGGGTCGCCTGCTGCTGAGTGCCCACAAACAGGACATCAGCACCGAGGAATGGCACGCCAACCACACGAAGGACATCTTCGACGAGGAGGCGTGGCCTGACTACTACGTCAAACTCGACTTATTCTACCCCATCTTTGCGCGGAAATACTCCTGGTATGAGACCCACCATCCTGCCACAAGCCAACAGGACAGCACGACAACGCACACTCAGACAACAGCCGACTCTCCAGGCATCACCCTGCCCCAGGTGAGCGTGAAAGCTCGGCGGCGACACAGCAAGCAAGCCATCGCCTGGGGAAAACCCGTCTGCCAGTATGACACCGAGCAGCTCTACAACCTGGTCACCGATTACGGTCTGTCGTTTGGCAAAGTCAACTTCCGACGCCTGCCCTATCAGCTGAGCGTGCTGCTATTCGGCAACTATGGCACACAATGGACGTTCAATGTGGAAGGACATCTCAATCGCGTTCTCTTTTACCGAAGCTTCGACACTGGCAGGACCAAGATGATGGAGGCACCCATGAACCGCAGCAACTACAGCATCTATAAGGACCTCCTCCTGTGCCGCCAACAAACCGTCAAGTTCTACACCGATTTTGACCTGCGCAACAGTGACCGCTACATGGAGATGAGCAGCCAAACGGCCGACGTCACCCTGGACTTCGAGACCATCCCCGACGACGGCACACGCTACACCATGCGCGACCGCAGCCTCATCCTGCAAGGCATCACCGAGCCCGACGAATACTACCACCCCGACTACAGCCATCGGCAGTTGCCGCGGCACGCAGATTACCGGCGCACACTCTACTGGAACCCCAGTCTAAGAGTGGGCGCAACGAGCAAAGCGCACGCCACCTTCTACAACAACAGTCAGAAGACCTGCATCCAGGTCAGCGCCATGGGCATGGGCAACTTGGGACCCGCCTGCAATTAAAATAAGAAGCCATCATGAAAAAAAGCATTATCCTCATCATGTCGTTGCTATGTGCCCTGGCGCACATCAGCGCTCAGGACACCTATACGGCCCGCGTGGTGGACGCGACTACAGGCGACGCCTTACCCATGGCGAGCGTCTACATCAGCTCCTCCCACTCCACCATCACCAACCAAGAAGGCGACTTCTCCATCAAGGCACACCCAGAGGATATGCTGCACATCACCTACGTGGGCTACAACTGCAAGAACATCAAGGCCAGCGACTTGGGTCGCAAGGTGGCGCTCAAGCCCTACACCCGCTTGCTGAAAGAGGTGATCGTCACGCCCATCGATATTGAGGGATTGCTCAAGAAGTTGACAAAGAAGCTCAACGACGAGTACAACAAGTTCAGGGGCATACAGTCCAACTACTTCTTCCGTCAGGTGACGCAAAACGACACCACCTACAACGAGCTCATCGAGGCTTTCTTCCGCACCAGGTCGGATATCGCCCTGCGCGAATTCAGGCTCACCACGGGGCGCTATGGCAACATCGAGAGTGGCGACACGCTGAAGCCCTTCTATAAGTTTCGCGATTATTACAAGACCTCCTGCATTGCACCCATGCTACCAGAGTCGGGCATTTGGCGGCAACTCTACACCCCATTGCCCTACGAGTGGATCAAACATTATTACGAAAAACTATACGACCTGTCGTACGCCATCCTGCAAGGGGAGGACAGCACACGCATCCTCCTTCTTCAGTTTGATTTGCCATCGGATAGGGTGAAGGCCAATGGCGAGCGGATGACGCAAGATGAAATGGCATCGCTCCTACCGCCCACGCTGACCGGACGATTGATGATCGACATGGATAAGCTGCGCCTACTCTCATTTCGGGGAATGGTACGTAACCAATTGGTAAAGACACGTTTCAGAAACACAAAACGCATCGCATATAGCAAACGCAACATTGAGATACAGATGACCTACACGCACAACCGAGGATTCGACGAAGTGGCCTCCATCGGCACGCGCATGCTCGTCGACCGCGGCAAGGACGATTATAGGGGTGTCTATTGGAGCACGATGTTCAACATTGGCGACTACGACATCGGCGAAGGCGTCTCCACACGTTGGGAAGACATCTACTACGCCCTACGGGAGCGGGGCAACGACGAAACCTTCCGCGAGCACTACAAGATCGTGAAGACCACGTCGACGGAGGAGGCCATCATCAAGGAGTTTGAGCGCGACAACTGCTTCGGAAGTTTCATTCGCTAAAACACGCGGCATTTTTCAGGCCGACGCACCCCATCTCCAACACCCCTGACAACAAAAAAGAAACAATTTCGCCATAAAACAACAAAAAGCAAGTCAAAAGTTTGGTGGAAAGGAAAATAATGCCTACCTTTGCACACGCTTACAACAAGCAGGTACGGTACCTTGTCCGAACGGTCAGGTAACGGTCTGCAAAACCGTTCAAGGCGGTTCGACTCCGCCAGGTACCTCAACATTTATCAAGAGCACTGCAAACGCAGTGCTCTTTTTGTTTTATATCCATTGCCACTCCGCAGCATACCGAACATCATGCAACCCCTACCGGTTCCCTGAAGACACGCCAACCGTTACTTCTTGCCATAACCATACAACAACGAAAAGCCGTTGGCAACCGCGACTTTCGTGTCCTCGGTTGCCAACGGCAACATTCTTTGCGTCGTTCAGAAAAGACTGACGCCTCTTATGATTCAGCGCGATGGTTTCGTTTTACTTCTGCAAGTGATCCACAAACCATGTGGTGATTTGGCGCAAGAGATGGTTTCTTGAATTACCACCATAGATGCCATGGTTGCGGTTTGCATAGAAAAGCTCCTTGAAATCCTTGTCGGCCTGCACAAGAGCCTCAGCATACTCGAAGGTGTTCTGCGGGTGCACGTTGTCGTCGGCGGCACCGTGGCAGATAAGCAGTGCACCATGAAGCTTGTCGGCACGCGAGATGGCGCAATCAGCATAACCCTCGGCATTCTCCTGAGGAGTGCGCATGTAGCGTTCGGTGTAGACAGAATCGTAATAACGATAGCTTGTCGGAGGAGCGACAGACACACCTGCCTTGAAGACGGGACGGCCCTCGCTCATGCTCATCAGCGTGCAATAGCCACCATACGACCAACCCCAGATACCGATGTTGTCCTTGTCGACATAAGGCAGTGAGCCAAGGTAAAGGGCTGTTTCCACCTGGTCCTTAGCCTCCAGGTTGCCGAGGTGCAGGTAGGTACACTTCTCAAACTCAGCACCATTTGCGCCCGTGCCACGGCCATCGACGCAAACCACGATAAAGCCCTGTTGAGCGAGATACTGGTCGTAAGCGCAACCCTGCCCCATAGAACCGGCATTCCAAGAGTTTACAACCTGCTGGCTGCCGGGGCCGCTATACTGGAACATGATAACAGGATACTTTTTGTTGGGATCGAAATTGGCAGGCTTAACCATCCAACCGTCGAGCTTCACACTCTCAGAGGTGGTGAAAGAGAACATCTCGTTCTTCGTCCATCCATACTGCTGGGTCTTGGCCCGCAGCTCCTTGTTGTCGAGGTTGGTGGCGATCACCTTACCCTGGTTGTTGCGTGTGGTGTAAACGTAAGGATTGTTGATGTCGCTCCACGTGTTGACGAAATACTTGCAATCGCCCGAGAAAATGGCCTCGTTCCATCCCTCCTGATTGGTAAGACGCACGGTCTTGCCATTCTTGCGGGTCACCATGATCTGACGGTCGTGAGGATTGAGCGGAGCAGCCTGGTAATACACGTCGCCCGTCTTCTCGTCGTAGCCGTAAACCTTGGTGATGTCGTACTTGCCGTCGCCAATCTTGCGAAGCAACTTACCATTCTGGCTGTAGAGATAAAGGTGCATGTAACCATCGCGGTCGGAAGGCATCAGGATATAGTCCTTGCCAATACGGATAGCCTCCATAGCCTCTTCCTTCACATACTTGGCCACGCTCTCCTTAATCAACAGCTGCGACAGGGTGCTGCGCGGGTTGACCGTGTAGAGATTGAGCACGTCCTGATGACGGTTCATGGTGTAAACCAATATCTTCTCGGGATTCTCGGTAGGCAAGATGCGGGGCATGTAGCCATCCTCATCCATCGGAACCTGCAGCTGCTGGGTCTTGTGGCTCTTGATATCGTAGCTCCAAGCCGTCACCTTCGAGTTGTCCTCGCCAGCCTTCGGGTACTTGTAGCTATAATAACCGGGATACAACTCAAACTCCTTCTTCTCAGGTTTCATGCCCTTATACAACTGCAAAGAGTACTCCTTCACCTTCGACTCGTCGAACTTGAGCCAGCACAACATCGTACCATCGGCGTTGAAGGTCAACGCGCTATTGAACGCAAACTCCTCCTCGTAAACCCAATCGGGAACGCCATTGATGATCTCGTTGAATTTACCATCGGTTGTGACCTGGCTTTCGCTGTTGTCGTAGAGCAACTTCACCAGGAAGATGTTGTTGTCGCGCATGAAAGCCACTTGGTTTCCATCGGGCGACCATACGGGCATCTCCTGCGGACCTCCTGCTGAAAGACGCTCCAACTTGTGAGAGTCGACAGTATAGATATAGAAATCGGCCTTGTATGAGCGGCGGTAAATCATCTGTGTGTTTGTACGGATGAGCATGTGCTTTCCATCGGGGGCCATCTGGTAACCATCGAAACCTTTGATCTTCTCGCCATGCGTATTGTTGACGTCGAAGAGCACACCCGTCTTCTTACCGGTCTTGAAAGAGTACTGCACGATCTGACTGCCGTCTTGAGAGATCTGCGCATACTGGTCGGTTCCAGCGAGTGGGTCGATTCCACTAATACGGTGGGCCGAGAACTCACCTTGGGTCAGTCTCTTCAAGTCAATCTTGTCAGCGGCATTCGCACCCAACACCGTCAGGAGGATTGCCAAACACATCAATGTGATTTTTTTCATTTTACTATTAGTTTAATGGTCATTACTTGCAAAGTTAAACACATTTTGATAAATTTGCAAAGCATTACACCAATATTTGCAAATATATTTATGAAGGGCCTCAGGCCACTACACAATGTTTTATAAAGACTATAGCCATTGGATACGCGAGCAGTTCCCTTTTCGCGTGCAAAAGATATCTGTCGACGCTGCCTTCAGCTGTCCCAACCGAGACGGACGCCTGTCGTTGGGCGGATGTACGTTTTGCGACAACAAAACCTTCAACCCTTCCTATTGCGACCGAGGGAAGTCGATCACACGGCAACTCGAAGAGGGCAAGGCGTTCTTTGCAAAAAAATACCCAGAGATGAAATACCTGGCTTACTTCCAGGCTTACTCCAACACATACGCACCCTTGGAGGAACTGAAAAGGAAATATGAGGAAGCACTTGCCGTCGACGATGTGGTGGGCTTGGTTATCGGCACCCGACCCGACTGCGTGAGCGACGAGGCACTCGACTACCTGCAACAGCTCAACCAACACACGTTCCTCATCGTGGAATATGGTATCGAGTCGGCCAATGACAACACCCTACGACGCATCAATCGCGGCCACACATTCGACTGCAGCAGACAAGCCATCATCAAGGCCCACCAAAGGGGGATCATCACCTGCGGACACATCATTCTCGGATTGCCAGGCGAGGACGAAGAGGAAATGCTTCATCAGGCCTCAACCATCTCTCAGCTACCGCTTGACATCCTCAAACTCCACCAACTGCAAATCATCAAAGGCACACCTTTGGCCAAGGAATACGAGGCGCACCCCTTCCACGTCTTCTCAGCAGAAGAGTATGTAAACCTTGTGATTCGCTACGTATCACAGTTGCGAAACGACCTGGTCCTTGAACGGTTCGTAAGCCAAAGCCCTCCCAACATGGTGATTGCACCCAAATGGGGGTTGAAGAACCATGAGTTTACCGACTTGCTCAATAAGCGAATTCGCGAACTGGGATATGACCATCGTTAAGAATGACGCTTCAAGACAGATAGACGACATAGCCACTACACCTATTATATATAGGTGACTTTCATTTCCTGTGGACGCAGAATACCATAGGAACTACAAGTTTCTCCTCAGCCATAGGGTTGAGAACTATGTTGGCATCCATCTCACGAGAGTCATGGCAATTATAGTGCAAAGCGCGCCCATGAAGGCATACAAGAGGATTGCACAAGCGACCTGGGTAATCCGTAAAAAGCAAAACAAGGAGCATTAAATCGACAAAAGCGCAGCGGATGCACATTGCGCAAAGGTGCATGTGGTTTCTGCGTTGGAAAAGAAATGCGCGAGACTGAATGCGAAGAACCAACAAAACCCCAACCCTTAAAAAAACATAAAAGGGATGATTTCTGCGATACGAAGCACACCATTATCACCACTTCAAACTAACGGGAAACACAATGAATGGCGTTCGAATTTAGAAACATATCGCCCCAAAAGACCACAAGGGCAGGCTACGGAGTACCCCAAAATCCCCAAAACGAGCAATAGGAACACAAAAACACGCTTTCAAACCGTCATGCACGGGGGCGAGACACATGTTTTTTTCACATTCCACTGCATATTTTATACAGAATGAATACAAGGCCTCAATCGATCGTTTAACGACCAAATCACACCAACGAGAACCTTTTCGGCAGTTTGCTTAATATATTATATATAAGGTGAACTAATAAAATTGCATTTTTTTGAAAAAAAACTCGCGAAAAGTTTGTGGATTCAAAAAAAACCTGTACCTTTGCACTCGCATTTAGAGAAATGCTTCTGACAACAGAAAACAAGCGGCAATAGCTCAGTTGGTAGAGCGCGACCTTGCCAAGGTCGAGGTCGCGGGTT
>NZ_JAXVAE010000140.1:0-20519 GCF_037460745.1 Hallella sp.
TATTTAACATTTATGCGACTGCGTCGCATTCTTCTGCAAACTTAGAGTTAATTCGCGTAATTCGTTGTTACCGCGTCTGAGCGTAAACAAAACAATTCGTTGTGAGGGTTTAGCTCAACTGCCGAAGCGTAAGCCAAAGAGACACATCCGAGCACCGCCGCCTGGGACCTAAACTGCATGGAGCGATGTGTAGTTCAAATCACCCTAAATGTAGAACAACCCCTAAATAATGGGCGAATAACGCAAAAACCGAGTAGTTTCCCTACAGGGATGGAAAACATTTTGTAACTTTGTGCAACAATCTTGAAACCACATCATGACCGCATCACCCAACTCAACGACCCCTGAAGCCCGCCTAACCGCCGCTCCGTTCGCCCACCCCATGTATATCATGGTGAAGCCTGTGGGATCGGCCTGCAACCTGCGTTGCGACTATTGCTATTACCTTGAGAAGCAACACCTCTATGCCAACGAGGGCCGACAGATGCTCTCCGACGAACTGCTGGAGCGTTTCATACGCGAGTATATCGAGAGCCAAACCACGCCCGAGGTGCTCTTCACGTGGCATGGCGGCGAGCCTTTGGTGCGCCCGCTGGCGTTCTACGAGAAGGTGGTGCGCCTGCAACAGCGTTACGCGCGCGGTCGGCGCATAGCCAACAGCCTGCAAACCAACGGCACACTCATCAACGACGACTGGGCCCGGTTTTTCCACGACCAAGGGTGGCTCATCGGTGTGTCGCTCGATGGGCCCGAGGCTTACCACGACGCCTTTCGACGCACACGCGGGGGCGGTCCGTCGTTCCGCAATGTCATTCGGGGCATCGACATCCTCAACAGGCATGCTGTGGAGTGGAACGCGCTGGCCGTGGCCAACCGCCTCAATGGCGACCATCCATTGTCGTTCTACCGTTTCTTCAAGAACATCGGGTGCCGATATATCCAGGTAACACCCGTGGTGGAGCGATTGGCCCACCACGACGACGGTCGCCAACTGGCGTCGCTCGTCGACGAAGGCCAACTGGCGCCGTTCTCCATCAGGCCCAAGCAGTGGGGCAACTTCCTCTGCACCATCTTCGACGAGTGGGTGCGCCACGACGTGAGCATGTTTTTCATCAACATCTTCGACGCCACACTGGCCAACTGGGTGGGGGTGGCGCCCGGATTGTGCACCATGGCCAAGCATTGCGGACACGCTGGCGTGATGGAGCATAATGGCGATGTGTACTCGTGCGACCACTTTGTGTTTCCCGAGTACAAGTTGGGCAACATCCACGAGCAATCGCTGGTGGAGATGATGTATAGCGAACGCCAACGCCGCTTCGGCAGGGCCAAGGCCGACAGTCTGCCCACACAATGCCGCGAATGTCAATGGCTCAACGCCTGCCACGGCGAATGTCCGCGCAACCGATTCATCCGCACGGCCAATGGCGAGCTCGGCCTCAACTATCTCTGTGAGGGCTACCGCCAATACTTTAGCCACGTGGCGCCCTACATGGATGTCATGAAGCGCCTGCTGGGCGAGAAGCGCCCACCCGCCGAGATCATGGACATGCTGGCCACGGGAGCCCTGCGCTAATCCTTGGCGCCCGAAAACAACCTTCCACGAAAAGAGGTTGGTGCAGGACGCTACCAACCTCAGGAAAAACGGTTTCGCCTATAATAACGAAACCCATCGAGCGCAAATATAGTTCAACTATTCGACAAAAGCAAGCAAAACAAAGAAAAAAACAATTTTCCTATAAAAAGTTTGCAGATTATAAGTTTTTGTGTATCTTTGCGGTTGAAATCATAACAAAAAACAATGATGAATCATGTATCTGCATATTGGTGGTGGCGTTGCTCAAGATCTCAAAAGTCGTGAGTCGCTTAGCCGTATGGATACTCCAAGGAGATAAAACCCGAAAGGCCTGCCGTTCTTACGACAGGTCTTTTTTCTTTTCCTGAAGTCGGAAAGGCGGTAACGTAACAAGCCCTGGCGAACACACCTTATACAATAAGGCCCACCGACAACACGCAGATGAGGGCCCAAAAGAACCGACAAACCAACACAAAAACAAATAAAAAACAAAACCGATTATGAACGTAACACAGATTTTCAACCGCTTGCTCAACCATGAGGAGCTGCAGCGCGAAGAAACCAAGAACCTGCTCGTCGCCATCACACAGGGCGAACTCAACGACCCTGAGATTGCAGCGCTGCTCACCGCCATACAGATGCGTGGCATCACGGTGGAGGAACTGCTGGGCTTCCGCGACGGCATCCTCGAGACAGGCGTGCCCGTGCCGCTCCATTGCGACCGTTACATCGACGTGGTGGGAACCGGCGGCGATCGCAAAAACACGTTCAACATCTCTACCACGGCTTGCTTCGTCATCGCCGGAGCGGGCTACAAGGTGGCCAAGCATGGCAACTTCTCGGCCACGTCGGTCAGCGGCGCGTCGAACGTCATCAAGAACCACGGGGTTCTGTTCACCGACGATGCCGACAAGCTCAACCGCTCGCTCGACGAGTGTGGCATCGTTTACCTTCACGCCCAGCTCTTCGCCAAGGCTATGAAGTTTGTGGGGGCCATCCGCAAGGCGTTGCCTTTCCCCACGTTCTTCAACCTCCTGGGGCCCATCATCAATCCCTCGAAGCCCCAGTGCCAGTTGCTTGGCGTGGCCAACCTCAACCAGATGCGCCTCTACCAACAGGTGTACCAGCGCATCGGCATCGACTATGGCATCGTGAACAGCATCGACGGGTACGACGAGATTTCGCTCACCAGCGACTTCAAGGTCACCACCAACGATTATGAGCGGGTGTTCAAGCCCGCCGACTTGGGCTTCAACATTGCCCGCCCCGAGGAACTGGTGGGAGGCGCCACCGAGGAGGAGGCTGCGCAAATCTTCGACGCCGTGCTGCAGGGAACGGCCCTCCAGGCACAGAAAAACATCGTCATGGCCAACGCCGCATTCGCCATCCAGGTGCTCGAGAAAGGCAAGAAGAGCATCGAGGAGTGCATCGACATCGCACGCGAGAGCCTCGACTCGGGCAAGGCGCTCAGCACCTTCCGACGCTTTGTTGAGATCAATCGTTAAACCTTTCATACGTAACCCATGGACCTTCAGACAGAAAACACCGATATCCTGCAGACCATCGTAGCCCACAAGCAGCAGGAAGTGGACGAATGGATGCGCTTCATGCCACCACGCCAACTCATGGCCAAGGTGGAGGAACGCATGGCCAAAGAGGAGCAACCGCCCGCATCCATGCGCCAGGCGCTCCTACAGTCCGACACGGGCATCATCGCCGAGTTTAAGCGCAAGTCGCCCTCGAAGGGATGGATCAAGCGCGAGGGGCGCGCCGGGGTCATACCCATGGCCTACCAACAGGCAGGGGCCACAGCGCTGAGCATCCTCACCGACAACCATTTCTTTGGCGGATACGATGAGTTTATCAGCGAGGCGCGGGCTTCGGGCGTAACCCTCCCCATCCTCTACAAAAACTTCATCATCTCTGAGTACCAGCTCCTCCAGGCGCGTTTCTGTGGCGCGTCGGCCGTGCTGCTCATCGCAGCCGACCTCCTGAAGGACGATTGCAGAACGCTCATCCACATGGCCCACCAGCTGGGCATGGAGGTGCTGCTGGAGATGCACGGTGAGGACGAACTCGATTACGCCGACCTGGAACCCGACATGTATGGCATCAACAACCGCAACCTCGGCACTTTCATAACCGATGTGAACAACAGTTTCCGCATGGCAGAGCGCCTGCCGAAGGACGGATGCAAGGTGAGCGAGAGCGGCATTGGCGACCCCGACACGGTGATGCGCCTCCGACAGGCGGGCTTCAACGGCTTCCTCATGGGCGAGCACTTCATGAAGGCCGACAACCCCGGCGACGAACTGGCACGCTTCATCGGCCAGCTGAAACAACACACGCAGCCGTAACACCTCACGTTCAACCCATTCATACCTACGCATCATGCAGTCAACCAACCCTCACACAGCACCCATCGACACACCGCAGCAGCAACGTTTGCTCATCAAGGTGTGTGGCATGCGCGACGCCGACAACATCCAACAGGTGGCGCAACTCGACATCGACCTCATGGGATTCGTCTTCTACCCGCAAAGCCCGCGCTTCGTGAAGATGATTTCCTCCAACGCCGGACTCATCCCCGACTACAGCGAGGAGCGTCTCCGCAACGCCAACGCCAACCAGCAAGCACCCATCCCAAGCACCAAAGAGCCCCAACGGGTGGGGGTGTTCGTCGACGAGATGCCGCAAACCATCGTCACACGCATCTACAACCATCGGTTGCAATATGTGCAACTGCATGGCGAGGAGAGCCCCACCATGATCGACAACCTCAAGCGCACGCTCATACCCGACATCGCCCCCAACATCAAGGTCATCAAGGCGCTCAGCGTTGCCAGTAAGGAGGATGTGGCGCGGTATAAGGATTACGAAGGGTTGGTCGACCTGTTCCTCTTCGACACGCGTTGCCCCACAATGGGAGGCAGCGGCAAACAGTTCGACTGGGATGTGCTCGGCGCCTACAACGGCCACACGCCCTTCCTGCTCAGCGGTGGCATTGGCCCCGACGACGCCGAACGGGTGCGCCAGTTCGACCACCCCATGTTGGCCGGCATCGACCTCAATAGCCGCTTCGAGACGGAACCGGGGCGCAAGGATGTGGATCTCCTCCGAACGTTCATCCAACAAGTAAGGGGCTGAGACGCACACCCAGGCGTCGGCCCTCGCAACATCATAGAACAACAAACAACAACACACACAAGCCCTTCCACGGCAAAACAACCAATGGGGCACAAACACAACGACCATGAACAAGATCAATCAGCTATTCGACTCACCCCTCGAGCAACGCGGCACAGGAACTCCCTCACTGCCTGGCAAGTTGCTTTCGCTATACTTCTGCGCCGGTTGCCCGGAACTCAACATGACAGCCGACGTCATCCTCACATTGCAACGGCGCGGCATCAGCATGATCGAGGTGGGCATTCCCTTCAGCGACCCACTCGCCGACGGACCAGTGGTGCAGAGCGCGGGCACCGTGGCCTTGCACAACGGCATGACCCTCAACCTCCTGTTCACCCAGCTCGAAGCCATCAAGCAACAGGTAACCATCCCCCTGGTGCTCATGGGCTACCTCAATGTGGTCATGCATTATGGCATCGAGGCGTTCTTCAAACGATGCGTGGCGTGCGGCGTGAGCGGATGCATCATCCCCGACCTGCCCTTCAAGGACTACATGGACGTGGTGAAACCCATTGCCGACAAGTATGACGTGCGCGTCATCATGATGATCACGCCTGAGACCTCGGCGGAGCGGGTGCGCTTCATCGACGAGCACACCAACGGATTCATCTACATGGTTTCGTCGGCAAGCGTTACCGGAGCGCAGAGCCATTTCAATGAGTCGAAGGTGGCCTACTTCGAGCGCATCAACGCCATGAACCTCAAAAACCCACGCATGATAGGCTTCGGCATATCCAACAAGCAGACGCTTCAGAGCGCGCAAGCCAACGCTGCGGGGGCCATCATAGGCAGTAAGTTTGTGACATTGCTCAACGAGACGCACAACGCCGACCAGGCCATCGACCAACTTTACGAGGCGCTCGGAAAGTAACAGGCGTCCCAACCTTCACCCTTTCATCGCATCACAACCCTTACAACACAAGACATGGAAACAACGACAAGACCCAATACGATCATGGAAAACACACCAACCGGCACGCAGCAGCATGCCGCCGACATACAAACCATCACCCCCACGCCAACCGGTTTCTACGGACCGTTCGGAGGCGCCTATGTGCCGGAGATTCTATACAAGTGCGTACACGACTTGCAAGACGCCTACCTGCCCATCATTCGCAGCGAGGAGTTCCAGCGCGAGTATGCCTCTTTGCTCCGCGATTACGTGGGGCGCCCCTCGCCGCTCTACTACGCCCGACGAATGAGCGAGAAGTATGGATGCAAGCTCTACCTCAAGCGCGAGGACCTCAACCATACGGGCGCACACAAAATCAACAACACCATCGGCCAGATTCTGCTGGCGAAGAAGATGGGCAAGACGCGCATCATTGCCGAAACGGGTGCCGGACAGCATGGCGTGGCTACCGCCACAGTGTGCGCGCTGATGGACATGAAGTGTGAGATCTTCATGGGAGCCACCGACGTGGAGCGCCAACACACCAACGTGGAGCGCATGAAGATGCTCGGAGCGACGGTCAATCCCGTTCGCACGGGCAACATGACGCTCAGCGACGCCTGCTCGCAGGCCATTCGCGACTGGTGCTGCCATCCCGACGACACGTTCTACATCGTGGGCTCCACCATGGGTCCCCACCCCTACCCCGACATCGTGGCCAAGATGCAAAGTGTCATCTCGGAGGAACTGAAATGGCAGTTGGAGGAAAAAATCGGCCGCGATTATCCCGATTATCTCATCGCTTGCGTGGGAGGAGGAAGCAACGCCGCCGGCACCATCTACCACTATGTGGACGACCCCCGCGTGAAGATCGTGCTGGCCGAGGCGGGCGGTTGTGGCATCAAAAGCGGCCACACGGCGGCCACCATACACTGTGGAACGGAGGGCATCATACATGGGGCGCGCACGCTGGTGATGCAAACCGACGACGGACAGATCGAGGAGGCGTTCACCATCTCGGCCGGACTCGACTACCCGGGCATTGGCCCGATGCACGCCAACCTGGCCAAACAGGGACGCGAGCAGGTGCTGGCCATCAACGACGACGAAGCAATCTACGCCGGATATGAGCTCACCCGCATGGAGGGCATCATCCCAGCCATCGAGAGTGCACATGCCGTGGCGGCGCTCGCCAAGCTCAAGTTTAAGCCGACCGACGTGGTGGTGCTCACCGTGTCGGGACGTGGCGACAAGGACGTGAACACTTATCTCAACAACAAACATATGGCTCGTGAGTATGGAAACTTTTAACTATCGCACCCATTCGCGCCAAATCCTGGCCGACCTCTATACACCTGTGGGCGTCTATATGCGCCTTCGCGACCTCTATCCACAGTCGGCGCTGATGGAAAGTTCCGACTATCATGGCAACGACAACTCACGCTCGTTCATCGGCATCAACCCCATGGCGTCGATCGCCGTGAGCCACGGTCAGGTGATCTGCACCTACCCCGACGGATCGCGCGCCGAGGAGACGCTGCCCGCAACGGGCAAGGGCAAGGGCGAAGCATGCAAACTGGCCATCGCCAAGGCTTTCAACGCGTTCCTCCAACGCTTCCACGTGGTGGGCGACGAGGCCAACTATTGCGGCATCTATGGCTACACCACCTTCAATGCGGTGCGTTACTTTGAGAATATCGACGTGAAGGACGCCACGATGGAGAAGAACGACGCGCCCGATATCTATTACATCATGTATCGCGATCTCATCATCTTCGACCATTTCAACAACACCATGGTGTTTGTTACGCTGGCCACCGAGGGCGACGACGCCGATGAACGCCTCGACGCACTGGAGTTGGCGGCAGGCCGCGCCAACGTGAAGCCTTATGGGTTTCACCCCGTTGGCGAGCGCACCTCAACGCTCACCGACGAGGAGCACAAGGCCAACATCAGGCGTTGCGTGAAGCATTGCCTGCGCGGCGATGTGTTCCAGATTGTCGTGTCACGCCGTTTTGTGCAGCGATACGAGGGCGACGACTTCAAACTCTATCGCGCCTTGCGAAGCATCAACCCATCGCCCTACCTGTTCTACTTCGACTTTGGCGGCTTCCGCATCTTCGGCTCGTCGCCCGAGACGCACAACCGCATCGAGAACAGGCGGTCGTACATCGACCCCATCGCAGGCACCACGCGACGCACGGGCAATCCGGAGGAAGACCGTCGGAACGCCGAATTCCTGCGCAACGATCCCAAGGAGAACGCGGAGCACGTGATGCTGGTCGACCTGGCGCGCAACGACCTCAGTCGCAACTGCCACGACGTGAAGGTCGATTTCTATAAGGACATGCAATTCTACAGCCACGTCATTCACCTCGTGAGCCGTGTCAGCGGCACGCTCAACAGCGACGCCGACCCCATCAAGGCGTTCTTCGACACCTTCCCGGCAGGCACCTTGTCGGGCGCGCCGAAGGTTAGGGCCATGCAACTCATCACCGAGATGGAGCCCCACAACCGTGGCGCATACGGCGGATGCATAGGTTTCATCGGCCTGAACGGCGACCTCAACCAAGCCATCGTGATCCGAACGTTCATCTCACGCAACGGCGAGCTGTGGTTCCAGGCGGGCTCGGGCGTCGTGGCCAAGAGCGACGACACCTACGAACTGGAAGAGAGCAACAACAAGTTGGGGGCTTTGATGAAGGCCATCAAGATAGCGGAGAACCTGTAAGCGCCACGAACGCCAACACGCGCAAAGGCCTTGCAAAGCTTGAAACGACAAAAAACAGACAACCATGATAAACGAAGACTTGCAGAGCGAATGCCTGCACACACCGTCGGCCCACTGGGACCATGACGCCATGGCCGACGACCCACACGCCAACAATCCCTTGAGCGGCGAACGAGTGGTCATCATCGACAACTACGACTCGTTCACCTACAACCTCGCCCACCTCGTGAAGCAGTTGGGAGCCAAGGTGGAAGTGTTTCGCAACGACCAGTTTACGCTCAACCAACTGGAGCGTTTCACCAAGATTATCCTTTCGCCCGGTCCGGGCATCCCTGAGGAGGCGGGCCTGCTGATGGACGTGATCCGCACCTACGCTGGCCGTAAGCCCATGCTGGGTGTGTGCCTGGGCCACCAAGCCATCGCTGAGGTGTTTGGCGGAAAACTGGTCAATCTGAAGGAGGTGTATCACGGCATAGCCACCGAAGGCACCCAGTTTGGCAACGACCCCATCTTCTCCGGCCTGCCCAAGCGCATCGTCATGGGCCGCTACCACAGTTGGGTGGTCGACCGTGCGGGCTTCCCCGACTGCCTGGAGGTGACGGCCATGAGCGACGACGGCCAAATCATGGCGCTTCGCCACCGCAACTATAACATCCACGGCATACAGTTTCACCCCGAGAGTGTGCTCACTCCCGAGGGCGCTACCATCGTGAGAAACTGGTTGCAGCAGTAAGCCCTAAGCGCCAATAGGCCCTCCATCAACACACGATGGAGGGCCTATTGTTTTGCGAAAGCTACCTTCCCCGCTTGAGGAAATGGGCGTAGTTGTAGAAGGGCTCGGTCACGGCATCGATCGACGAGGCCTTATAGGTATGGCCATAGGGGTCCTTCGCCACCACGGTAACCTCGGCATCCTTGCGGCGCGGCACATAATAATAGAGGTGGCTCATGATGAGATAGCCATTCGCCTTACTGATAAACTGGTAAGGCATGGCCTCGGCGTAGCGATGATGGTAGCCCGTGGCAAAGGCGTCTTGGTTCTTGCCGCTGAGCCGTGTCATTGGTGTGGCCACACTATCCTCCACGGCTGTCACCACCCATCGTGAATCGGCATTGAAGATATTGGCCACTATGACGCCCTGACCCGTGGGCAAATTCCAATCGACGGCGTAACGTTCGCCATTGAAATCGGTGTCGGCCCTGAAGAGGCTCATCTGCTTATGGCGCTGCCATCCCACCGATTTGTAGTAGCAATCGGTTATCGTCGTACCTCCGAACGTGTAGACATAATAGCCATTGGGGGTACCGCAGATATTGATGTTCGACTGCCAAATATTGCCACAAGCGGCCGCATGGCAATGTTCCATGAGGTCGCGCCCTTGGTAATGGATCTCGTGATTGAGGGCGAAATGGGTGTGACCGCAGAAGAGTTCGAACCCTCCCTCAAACTCCTCAAGCAGGCGAAGAATGGGCGTCAGGCGCGAACTGCTGTAATGGCCGCTCTCGGTGGCGATGGCCAAAGGCGTGGCACCGCCGTGGGGACTGTTGCCAAAGGTGAACGGAATATGGTAGCAGAGCACCACCTTACGTCGTTTATCGGTGAGCGACAGGTCCTGGCGCAACCACTCCATCTGCGCATCCGACAGCTCGCCCGGTTGGAAATAGCCTTTCTTACGGGCAAACATCACATTGTTGAAACACACGAAATGCTCACCGCCACGGTCAAACGAGTAGTCGGTGGGACCCCAGCTGTCCTCCCACTTTTGTCGGTATAGCTGCCGGCCATCTTGGTCATGGTTGCCAATAACCGAGAAAACGGTCATGCGGGTGGAGCCCATGGCCTCGCGCATCTCACGCTCAAGGGTGGGACTGTAGCCGCCATAATACTGCACATTGTCGCCCATGCTCAGGGCATAGACGTTCTCGGTGGCAGGCCATTCGGCCAACAACGTGTTCACGTCGCCCAGCGTCTCATCCTTGAAACGTTGCAAGTCGGTCTTTTTCCCGCGGTTGTTGTTGGGCCCGGTGTAGTAAGGATTCATCGCGGTGGTTACCTGCGGGTCGCCAAACACCACCAGTCGGTAGCTGCGCTCGCGGCCCAAAGGCAGTCGGCGAAGGGTGAAATCGTAGGTAGAGTCGCCCTTGACAAGCGATTGATAGAAGCACGCGGTGCGGTCGGAAGGCGAATGGACGGGCACCTCACAGTAGTCGGGAACGGTGTAATAAACGAAGCGCGCCCGGGCGTTGCGGCGCAGGCGATAATGCCCCATGGTGTCGGTGAGCGTGCAGGAGAAACCGTCGCTCACAATAACGCGGGGCATGCCATTGCCCTGGGCGTCGGCCAGCGTTCCCACAATGATCGTGTCGGGCCTTACGCGGACCACCTTCACGCTATCGCGCTGGGCTTTTAGAGCCTGATGGCGGGCGTGCATCCGTGCCACCAATCGCGACAAAAGCAGGGGCTTGTGCTGCGGAACGCGCCCATGACGGCCCAGCATCCACACGCCCGCCACGACGGCCACGGCCACAAGCAACGTGCCCAAGAGAATTGATAGGATGTGTTTGCGCTTCATACAAAATATGTTTTTTCTGAAAGCAAAGGTAGTAATCTTCATCGAAAAACGGCGAGGGTGCGACATTTTTTTGCGTCCCACGTACCATAAAACACCTGCAATCGCTTGGGCGCTCGGGTTATTATGCCTAACTTTGCCTACACATAAACCTATAAACGTATTATCATAATGAGAAAAATCAAACGCCTAACGCTGACCCTTTGCCTCTTGGCCATGGGGCTGGCAGCCTCTGCCCAACCCACACCACGCCACAAACTCGCCCCCACTCCACCCATGGGCTGGATGACATGGAACCTATTTAAGGGCGACATCAGCGACCAACTAATCCGGGAAACGGCCGACGCCATGGTGGAGAACGGCTTCGTGGAGGCTGGCTACAAGTACATCTTCATCGACGACCTGTGGCAGGGCGGACGCGACCGCCACAACAACATCATTCCCGACCCCAAGAAATTTCCCCACGGCATCAAGGCATTGGCCGACTATGTGCACTCCAAGGGCCTGAAGCTCGGCATCTACAGCGACGCCGCCCAGCTTACCTGCGGTGGATGGACCGCCAGCCTGGGCTTCGAGGAGCAAGACGCCCGTACGTTCGCGTCGTGGGGTATCGACTACCTGAAATACGACTATTGCAACGCGCCTGAGGACAGCGCCACGGCACGCCGACGCTACAAGCGCATGGCCGACGCCCTGCAACACTCGGGCCGCGACATCGTGCTCGGCATCTGCGAGTGGGGACAGCGCCAGTGTGAGGAGTGGTGCGAGAGCGTGGGCGGCCAACTGTGGCGCACCAGCTTCGACGTGCGCGACATGTGGAAGGACATCGTAGGCCAGGGCGGCATGGGCATCCTCGATATCGTGAACGTCACGGCGCCCATCGCCCACAACGCCCGACACGGACAATGGCCCGACATGGACATGCTTGTGGTGGGCCTCAACGGAACGGGTGGCCCATCGAGCGACCTCGGAGGCGTGGGCTGCACCTACGTGGAGTATCAGACGCAGATGAGCATGTGGTGCATGATGTCGTCGGTGTTGGCGCTGAGCAACGACCTGCGCAAGCTGACCCCCGAGGACCGTCGCATCCTGCTCAACAAGGAGATCATCGCCATCGACCAAGACCCGCTGGGCAAGGCGGCCGAGCGCTTGGTGAACACCGACTCCCACCAAATCTTTGTGCGCCCACTCGCCAATGGCTCACACGCCGTGGCTATCCTCAATACGGCCGACAAAGCGCTGCCCCTCACCGCCAACTTCGCCCAACTCGGACTGAAGGGCAAGTATGGGGTGCGCGACGTATGGCAGCACAAGAACATTGCCCGCAACGTCAAGCGCTGGAAGGGCACGGTGGCTTCGCACGAGACGAAGGTATTCATCTTAAAATAACATAAGCCATGGAAAACTACGAATGGGCCAAGGAGATGAACTGCGCCGTTACGGTTTGTGACGCCGAGGGCACCATCATCTACATGAACGACAAGTCGCGAGAGACCTACAAGAAGGAGGGCGACCTCATTGGAAAGAACCTCTACGCCTGCCACTCGGAGCGCTCGCGTGAGATCATCCGCCACCTTCTCGCCACCGGGGGAAGCAATTCCTACACCATCGAGAAGCAGGGCCTTCACAAGGTGATCTACCAAACGGCTTGGAAGAAAGACGGCAAGGTGGCTGGAATTGTGGAGATATCCATGGTCACGCCTGCCGACATGCCCCACTATGTGAGAGGATAGGCGATTAGCTCCCTCCCACAAGCTCCTTCGCCGGAACCCTCTGTCGCCTTTTCGCCGCTACGGCGCAAAAAAGGGGACAGGGCGTTTCGGCGTTTTGGCTTTCAAGGGCTATGGTTGGGACAGAATGCTTTCCATTCCCCCAAAAAGATGACGACAAACAAGGATTGTCGCAAATAATCCACTACCTTTGCAAAAAGACAAACTATAGCCGGCAGCCACTATGCTTAACAAACCAAGCGAGAAAGGCCTGCCCCATAACTATTAAAACCAAAAGACAACATGAAACAAATGAAGATGTTTGTGGCGATGGCCCTTGCCACCCTCATGATGCCAGCGGGCTCGTGGGCACAAAAAGTAACGTCGTTCACCACAACGGAGGCAACCTCGTGGGCGAAGGGCAAATCCGTCATGGCGGCGAAGGCGGCGGGCAACGTGGTGGCGGCGGTCGACGCCAATAGCCACGGCACACGGTTTGTGGGCTTCGGCACCACGTTCAATGAGCTCGACTGGGACGCTTTCAACCTGCTGACACGACAGGAGCAAGACGAACTGATGTATCGACTGTTCGCCCCCGAGGGCGACCTCAAGTTCACCCACGGTCGCGTGTCGATGAACGCCAACGACTACGCCCGGGCATGGTATAGCTGCGACGACGTGGCGGGCGACTTCGCATTGAGGTACTTCAACATTGACCACGACAAGCGCAACATCATCCCATTGGCCCGCGCCGCGCAGAAGTACCAACCAGCCCTGCAGCTCTTCATGAGTCCGTGGTCGCCGCCCGTCTGGATGAAGATCAACCACGACTACCCCGTGTCGCCGAGCAATACGAACCAAATGGATGAGCGGCAGGCCTACTTGCTCTATATGGACGACGGCCGCCAGGTCGACGCCGAAGAAATGAAACTGCTTAGCGACCGCAACGGGGTGTTCCCACGCCGCCTTGCCTCACAAGACTATTTCATCCAAGACCCGCGCTACCTGCAATGCTACGCCGACATGTTCTGCCGTTTCATCGAGCTCTACAAGACCGAGGGATTGCCCATCACAAAGGTGATGTACCAGAACGAGGCCTACTCCTACACCCCTTATCCGGGTTGTGCGTGGACGGCTGAGGGCACCTTGCGCTTCAACAACGATTATCTCGCGCCCACATTGGCCAAGCGCCACCCCGAGGTGGAACTGTGGATTGGCACATTCAACACCAACCGACTCGACTATGTGGAGAAGATTCTCGACGACAAAACCCTGCAAGCCAACGTCAAGGGCATTGGCACCCAGTGGGAATGTCGCAACAACCTGCCGGCCATGCGCCAGCGCTATCCCAACCACCGCTTCATGGTGAGCGAGAGCGAGTGTGGCAATGGGTCGATGGACTGGAAGGCGGGCGAGCACACCTTCTTCCTCCTAAGCGACAACATCGGACTGGGATGCGACGAGTATTACAACTGGAACTTCATCCTGACGGACAATGGCATATCGCCTTGGGGATGGACACAGAACGCCCTCGTGCAGGTGAACAGCAAGACGCGCAAGCCGCGCTACACGGCCGAGTTCTTCGCCTACAAGCATTTCAGCCACTTCGTGCAGGCTGGCACCGAGATGCTGGCCTATGCGGGCCGCGAGCATAGCCAAACGCCCGTGGTGGTGTTCCGCGACAAGGCAGGCCAATACATCGTCACCGCCGGCAACTTCACCGACAAACCATCGCTGCTCTCCGTGAAGATCGGAAAGAAGTATCTGAACCTCAACACCGCCGCCCACTCGTTCAACACCTACGTGGTGAAATAAGGCGAACAGCCTGTTGCGCCGTTCACCTGCGCTACAACAGTTGGGCCTTGAGCCCCAGCGAGAGACCGAAGACATCCCAAAACTTGGCCCGTCCATTGTAGCCAAACTTCATGACACCTATCTCGTTGGCGCTCAACTCATAGAAGAAGCTCAGCGACTTGATGTATTTGCGTCGGCTGTGCGGCACCATCTTCGTGACACGCTGGCCCACGAAGATGTTTGGCCGAATGCGTGTAGAGAACGGGTAGTAGCCTCCCGAATACTTCACAGGCTGCTTCACCCAGAAATCGTGACCGAAGACGGTGTTGAAATACAGTCCACATTGCAACGGCTCAAACGACCAGCCCCTGTCGATATACATCGACCACGGAATGAAGTTTTGCTTCAAGGTCATAGTGATCTTAGCGTAGTCGGAGTCGTATTTGGGCACAAATCCCATCAGCAACTGGGTTTCCCATTGCTTGTGCCTGCCATATTCCCAGCCTATTCCGATGGAGAACAGGCCCATGTTGCCACAAAACTGCAACACGTGCTGCGTGGGAATGAGGCTGGCCCACCCCTTGCGATAATAGTGCATGCGCTTGTCGTACCGCGACACGCCGCCCTCCACGGTGATGCCCTTGCGCGCATCGGCCAGGGTGTCGCGCGCCACATACACCAGCGAGTCGTCGCCTCGGTGCCACGTGTCTTGCGCCGAGGCGGAGCCCACCGCCACCAAGCATGCCGCCAACGATGCCAGAAGCCTATACCTCAACGATCTCATAGCTGTATCCATTAGGGGTGATGGTGAAAATGTAGTACTTCCTCTTCTGCGCGTTGCCCACCTCATAGTAAATCAGTCCGTTGTCGTAGATGTCGTGCTGCTCCGTGTGGTGGCCGTGGCCATAGAGACAGAAGAGCGGCTGGGGAAAGCGCATCACATAATAATTGAACACTTTCGCCACATTGTTGTTAAACTGCTCCGAGTAGGGGGCGGCATGCATGCACACCACCGTGCGGTCAAACTCGTCGCCGCGCGCCGTCACCTCCTGCTCCATGAAGTCGAAGTTGGGCACCGGACGCGAATAGTCGTACTCAATGGCGTTGGTATTGAGACACACAAACTTCACGCGCCCGGCTATGAAACTGAAGTCGGGCTGGCCAAAGATGCTCTCGTAGGCGGCGTTGCCCGTCCCAAGGCAGTCGTGGTTGCCCAGCAGCACCACATAGGGCTTGCGCAGACGGGCCAGATTGTCGCGTGCCCATTCATACTCGCGCGTAGTGCCATAGTCGGTCACATCACCGCCATGCACCACAAAGTCGATGGAATCGCGCCGGTTGATGTCGGCCACCATGTCGCGCAGCTCGTTATAGTTCCTATGCGAGTCGCTGATGAACGCCAGGCGCAGCGTGTCCTTGCCGAGCGTGGCGGTTTCAATGGCTGCCACGCCCTTGGCGTTGAGGTTTTTCTCGCCACGGATGTGCACATCGTAGGGATGCACGTCAAACACCGTGTCGCATCCTGACAACGCCAAGCAGCAACAAACCATGCCGCTCCACAGCAGACGTTGAATGGTAGTAAGCATATTACAAATAGGTTTATCCCTTGCAAAGTTAACAAAAAAACTCACGAATACCCTCCAGTACCACCTTTTTGTTTGTTTTTGAACCCTAAAACCCCCAAAAATGGACAGCCACGAACCCTCATTGGCCCCCTAAACTACAACCAAATGGCGCTTTCAAAGCGCATGCGGCAGAAGAAAAGCACCCACAGACTTGCTTATTTGGCAGAATCGCTATATTTTTGCAACGAGAAACCTTCTATACAAGAAGGCCAATCCCACAATCTACTAAAACCATGAAGAAAACCATCATTGCAGTAATGTCCTTCCTTGCGTGTGCCGTAGGTCATGCGCAAAACCCCTACCTGCCCTTATGGGAACATCTGCCCGACGGCGAGCCGCGCGTATTTGAAGACCCCGACCACCCTGGCCAATACCGTGCCTATATCATCGGCTCACACGACATGACCTATACGGCATATTGTGGCAACGACATACGTATGTGGTCGGCACCCGTCAGCGACCTATCGCAGTGGCGCGACGAAGGCCCCATTTTCAGCCATTACGTCAACGGGCAATGGGACACCATGTACGCTCCCGACCTGGTGGAGACCACCGACCGACGCACAGGCAAGCGCACCTATTGGCTTTACCCCCACTCGCGCGGCTGGGGCCGTGTGGCCATGGTGTGCAAGGGCGACCGCCCCAATGGTCCATTCACCCCTGTAAACCTCACGGCCGACGGCACACGGTGTGTCGACGGATCGCTCATCGATTTCGACCCATCGGTCTTTGTGGAGAGGATCGACAACCCACGCGACGCCGATTATGCTCGCGGCTATCGCGCATACGTCTTCTATGGCTTTCGCCACTCCACCGCCTTCGAGCTCAACCCCGACAACATGTATGGCGTAAGACCGGGCACCCAAGTGCACGACTATTTCCTGCCAGCCAGCGAACGCTACGGCGTAGTGCGCGACCCAGAAGGCACGCAATACCCTGCGCTCTGCAGAGGGCAAAACCCCGGCGACTTCAATTTCTTCGAGGCGTCGTCGATACGACAAGTGGGCAACAAGTATGTGATGGTGTTCTCTGGCTATTCGGGACCCGACTATGGCCTCAGTTCCACCAATTCGGCCTTGCGATACGCCTATGGCGACAGTCCGTTGGGGCCCTGGCGGTCGGGCGGCGTGTTGGTCGACTCGCGTGGCGTGGTGCCCAACGAGAACGGCTCACACCTCACCACGACAAACTTTGGCCACAACACCCACGGCTCATTGCAGCAAATCAATGGGCAGTGGTATGTGTTCTACCACAGGGCGCCCCGTGGTTTCGGCAACGCCCGACAGCCCATGGTGGCACCGGTGAAGATCGAATGCGACAAACGGTCGGTAGCTCAGGGGGGAAAGGTGCGCATCGTGGCCTACGACCCTTACGCCAAAAACCATGAGTGGACGGCCGCGGCAGCCGACGGCAACGTCTATACCGGTGCCGAAGTGACCTCGGAAGGCTTCCAAATATTCGGACTTAATCCTTACCAAAAATATTCGGCCGGCATAGCCTGCTACGTCAATGGCAACAACTGGATGCAAGACAACTTCGACAACTGGGACAACAACATGGATTTGGCAGGCATCACCAATGGCGGCGTGGTGGGCTTTAAGTATTTCGGGTTTGGCGGACTGGCCCGCGACACGAAGGGGGTAAAGGCCTTCGCTGGCACGGCCAAAGGCGACCACACGATGCTCAACCTCCAACTCACACCGGGTGGACATGGGAGCGTGCGCATCCATGTCATGCTCGACGGGCCTTACGCCAACGACACTTGGAAGGGCCGCGAGATTGCCGTTATCGACATTCCGGCCGACGCGCGCCAAGAACGCGCCACCTATAGCGTGCCCGTTCCCGCCGTTGAAGGCCTAAAGGGCAAGCATGCCCTATACCTCGTGACCGAAGGGGCCGACCTGAAGCCAACACCCCTTGATCGCAACCCCTACAACCGATCGCCAAAGCCTCAACGGCCACAAGGGCTTTTCGACCTCCACAGCTTAGAGTTCACCAAGGCGGGCATGGCATGCACGATCGACGAAAAACCTATCGTCAAGATAACCGTCGATGGCCACGAGGTTGCCTTGCCCACCCAACCGCAGTTTGCCACCAACGCCAACGGCATCATGGACTTAGGCCATTACCAAGCCTACGCGCCACTCCATGAGGGCTCAACCGTTCGGGCCACAGCCTCCAATCCCGCTGTGAAGATTGCAGTGGGCAAGGTGGTCGATGGACGCGCCGTAGTGACCTGCACATACAAAGGTGCGAAACGCGTGTACAAAATCAATTAACCAACTCAAACACAGCATAACACATCAACAATTCAGTGCCGCCCACAGCAATGGCATGGCCAATAACCGCTACGCATTTCTCCCGCACCATCCATCGGGATGGGAACAGGCGACACCTATAAAACCTAACAGATCATGATGACCTATCACACGAAAAGAACCTTTTTGTTTGTCCTGCTTACGCTGCTACTGACAGGGAGCGCTAACGCACAGACGCACGAGGCCGAGGGCCTGAAGGATGTTTACCGCAACTATTTCACCATCGGCGTGGCGGTAAACCAGCGCAATGTGACCGACCCCACACAAATGGCGTTGATCAAAAAAGAGTTTAACAGCATCACGGCCGAGAACGACATGAAGTCGGGGTCGCTCCATCCCAAGGAGGATGTGTGGCGATGGCAAGGGGCCGACCGCATCGCCAACTTCTGTAGGCAGAACGGCATCAAGCTACGTGGCCATTGCCTGGTGTGGCACGCCCAGTTTTGCGACTGGATGATGACCGACAAGAAAGGCCGCCCTGCCTCAAAGAGGCTGTTCTTCAAACGCCTTCGGAAGCATATCCATACAGTGGTGAAACGTTACAAAGACGTGGTTTACGCATGGGACGTGGTCAACGAGGCCATGGACGATGGCGGTCCGTCGGCCTATCGCCAGAGCCAACTCTATAAGTTCTACGGCGACGAGTTTATTGCCAAAGCTTTCAAATACGCCCACGAGGCCGACCCAAACGCCCTACTCTTCTACAACGATTACAACGCCTCCATACCCACCAAGCGCGACCGCATCTACAACATGGTGAAGAAGATGCAGGCGGCAGGCGTGCCCATCACGGGCATCGGCATGCAAGGCCACTGCAACATCTACGGTCCGTCGGCTCAGGATGTGGATGCGGCGCTGACGAAATACGCAGAACTGGTGAGCCACATACACATCACCGAACTCGACGTGCGCTGCAACAAGGAGATGGGTGGCCAACTCCAGTTCTCCAAGGGCGACACCCAACAGATGACCGACTCGCTCGCCGCCCTTCAGGCAGCCCAGTACGCCCGCCTCTTCCAGGTGTTTCGCAACCACAAGGATGTCATAGACAACGTGACCTTCTGGAACCTCTGCGATGGCGACTCCTGGCTCGGTGTGAACAACCACCCCCTCCTCTTCGACGAGCACCTACAACCCAAGCGCGCCTATTACAAAGTTAAACACTTCAACCCCAACAACTAATCGCCCCCGCGGCTACCCTCCAACCGGATCCATCCGCTCCTTATAGCAACGCCCCTCAATCAGGTCCAAAGCCGATTGAGGGGCGTTGCGTTATATGGCTGCGCCAAGAGGGGGTTAGCCTATCTTTGTCATGTGGTAGCCCATGGCCTTGAGCTGCATGGCCATGCCCATGAGGTACATCTGGTGGATGGCGGCCACATAGCCGAGGAAGGCCTCGCGTGTGCCGGGCTGGAGGTGCTGGTGGAAGAGCAGGTTGTGGGTGCGGGAGGCACACTCGCCCACAATGTCGGTTATCCGTTTGTGCTCGTCGGGCCGCATGAGGAGCACGTTCTCGCAGATGTAATCGTCCATGTGATCGAAGTCGCGCTGGTCGCGCAAGTACTTGTAGAGGTCGTCCACTTGACTGTAGAGTTGCCAGTCGGTGTCCCAATACTTGGCCACTGCCATGCCTGTGTACATCATCCATGCGAGCGACACGATTGGGTAACCGGCGAACTCGCGGATGCCGTCGGGCAGATAGCTCTGGGCTATCTTGGGCCACAGCTCCTCAATGTCGGGCGACTCGGGGAAATGCTCGTCGATGCGCCCTATGGAGAACAGGTACTGTTGCAGGTCGTTGTGGAACACAAGTTCCAGCGGATTATTGTTGTTGGTGGTTTCCATATTGATGTGATGTTTGCGTTTTAACGACAATACGTCACTGCAAATATATCAATATTATTTCAGAAAACAGTGCTCCATCCGCTAAAAATGCAGTTGCACGCACAAATTTTGCGGTTGTTTGTCGGCAGAGAATGTTTGGTCAAAAATTATTGCTGTCCGGTAAAACTCCAAAGAGCATAAAAATCCTCCCCGAAGCCCCGTAAAATAGGGCTTTGGGGTAGGGTGTTCAAAATCGCTTTAAAATCCTGCGCATTTTTTACCTATAGTATT